>JBGSMH010000257.1:0-2223 GCA_041740275.1 Phycisphaerae bacterium | reverse complement strand
GGCTTCCCCGCGATACCGATGGCGACGGAGATATTCGATCCGCAGACGGCGATGTCGCGCCTGTTCGAGATATCATCCCCAGTTCAAGCAGCAAGGCCAAGCCCGATTTTGAGCGGGTCCTGCCCACTGCTGCGACCAACTATGCGACCGCGACCGAAACCACGTTCACCCGCTATATCGCGGCGTGGGATGCGAACGATCAGAATCGTCCAAAAATGATCCGCATCACCCTTGGCATCGACCGCCCCGAGGCCGAAGGAAAACTGCTCGATGGGCAGAGCTTTGAATACGTCTTTAATGTTGGATATTAAAAAAAGGCGTGGTTCGTGTTTCGTGACTCGTGGTTCGTGAAAGACGAATACGATTTATGCCACATGTTCCCCGCCACACGAGGCATCCCATGACAAAAATCACTCATAGTCACCTTCGATCGCGTCAACGCGGAACCGTATTGATCTTCGTTGTCGGCGTGCTGGTGCTACTGGCATTGGCGGCGACCGCGTTTCTGTCCACCGCACGCACCGATCGCATCACCACCAAGCAGAATGAGTTCAACACCCAGGTCGATCTGCTGCTCGATGGTGTGCGGCAAGCGTCGATCGCGATCATCGTCAACGATCAGTCCATGTCCGACGTCCCCGCGACGTTTGAACCCTCCGACTATCCGCTGGGTGCTACGGACGCTTGGCTCGGGTCGCGCGTCCCAACCCGCTACGATCTGTTGCTGCCGTATAGCGGCGCGACCAACCCCGGAACCTGGCGGGCGATCACCGGGCCGTTCCTGGCGACACGTTTTGAATCCCCGACCGGGCAGGTGTCCACGCAGCGAACGGACCTTTATCCCACCGGCGTGACGTATAACAGTCTGATGCAGCCGGCATTCGGTTTTGATATCGATACCTCAGCCACAGCCGCAGCCGCAGGCTTGCAGCCGGTCACTGGTACCAATCTAGCTGGGACAGGCAACAACTTTTTGTTCGCCGGTGACGCGGATGGGGACGGCATCGCCGATTCGCTCCCGCAGCGCCTGCCGGTCGGTAAACTCAACGGCGTCACCTATTACGCCTACGTCCGCATCATCGACCACGCCTCGGCGATCAACGTCAATACCGCGATGTCGCGTGACTTTGATTACACCGGCGATCTCGATCAGTTGCTGGTTACCTCTGGTGTGGCAAACAAGACGCTCTGGAAATACGGCTTCTTCAGCACCGACATCGGCATCGCCGAGATGCTGCGGGATTACACGCAACCCGCGTCCCCGGCCACGCCGACCAACATGGGCGCGAATTTTCAGGAACTGCTCGAATACCGCGCCAACAACGTCACCCCATCGGGCGTCGCTGCGGCAACTCCCGTCGGCACCCCAGTATCGGACAGCGGCAACCGGCCCGACTTCCTCTGGCTCTCCTGGGGCGATGCGTTTCATCACCAGCAGACGGTTCGACAAGCCAATCCGGGTTTCGTCAGTGCGGCAACGCGTTTCCGCAGCTTTGATATCTCTGAGGCATCATCCCTGGCATCCAAGTTCGTCCTCGCCGACGCACTGGGCAGCAGCCAGATCGAAAACACACTGACCGACAGCCTGCTGTCCGACCCCTCGGGCACCGCCCGCACGGTGTCGTATGCCGCCAATGACGCGGGCGTCTGGTTCGATCGGTATTTCCGGTATGAGGAAAAGGAGAACGTCACAACCCCCCAGACCGCCGCCAAGACCGGGACATTCCTGTCGCGTCGTCCGCTGCTGGTGACCGAATCCAACACCCGCAATCTGCTGCCCAACGCGGTGCTGGCGGGCAATATCCTGGCGTTCAACGCCGACGCCACGCCCAAAGCCAGCATCAACACCGCATCGGTCGATGAGCTGTTCCGATCGTTTTACATGACACTTCTGGACACCCGATCTTCATTCGTGACAGGCAACGCCGGAACGATCTATCCGCAGGTCGCGATCAACAACTTCTACAACGGCGGGATGGAAGACCCGTACTGGGGCATGCGCTTCGATAACGCGACGCAGGATGCGGTCAGCCCCAACGAAATGCACCCGGCGCATGTGCTGCGCAGCCCAATTCGATCCACGCCGACCATCCCTTCTCCGCTGGCATACTCCAATCATGTCCGCATCGAAGTGGCCCAGATGGCCAAGCTCCGCGCCGCAATCGCTGCGGTCAACACCGATTTCATGCGTCGGACCCGCCAGACTTACAATGACACGGGTGC
>JBGSMH010000256.1:0-3759 GCA_041740275.1 Phycisphaerae bacterium | reverse complement strand
TCGGAGGCGGTAAACTCCACAGACGCGGCACCCTGGGCGGTGTTGCGCGATTTCAGGTCCGCCAACTCTTCGATCATCTCCCCAGCCCGGTCGATGCGTCCCTTGGCTTTGGTGGTTCGCGCCTTGGCACCGCGTTTTAGCCACTCGATCTCGCGCCGAACCGTGCTCGCCAGCGCCTGCTGACGCCCCTGCTGGGCCGACAGGTATTCCTCACGCTTTTCGAGAAACTCCGAATACTTGCCGCGATGGCTCAAAAATCCGTCGGCGTAGGCCCGATCCAGCTCGATGATCCGGTTGCCCATCGTCTCTAAAAACCGCCTGTCGTGGCTGACCGACAGCGTCGCAAACTGACCCGAAGTGATCGTCTGTTCCAGCCATTCGATGCCCTGAATATCCAGGTGATTGGTCGGCTCATCCAGCAGCAAAAGATCGGGTTTGCTCGCCAGTTGGGTGACGATCGCCAGTCGCTTGCGCCAACCGCCAGAGAGGGTTCGCACCAAGACGGATGTATCATCAAATCCTGCCTTGGCGAGGATCACCTCGGCCTGTACATGTCGTTCGTGGTCGTCCAGATGCGGGTCGATCGCTGCCGCGACGGTATCCAGTGCCGATTGATCGGGTGGCAAATCGTCGTTCTGCGCCACATACGCCGCCCGCAGGCCGCGTTTAGCGATCAGTTCGCCTTCATCGCAATGCTCCAAACCGGCGAAAATGCGCAACATCGTGCTTTTGCCCGATCCGTTGGCCCCGATCAGCCCGACGCGGTCGTTTTCTTCAATTCCCAGCGTGATCCCGCTAAAGAGCATCCGCGGACCAAAATGCTTTACCAGATTACGGGCCGTCAACAGCATGGGCAGAGTGTGGCGTGGGGAGGGGGAAATGGGAAGCGCGGGTTTTGGGAAAGGCGGGGGCGGCGCGACCAAATCGCACGCCAGTTTAACAAAATCTTAGCGCAATACTAAATAATACATCCATGTTTGACCCAACAGTGGCATTATGTCGCACTGAATTCTATTTGACCCAGACGATATCTGGCGTCATACTCCCTCTTAAGCGACCGAAAACGGAGCGCCGCGGACTGACAAATCTTCTGTGGAGGACCAGCAAGACCATAGGTGTATGACAACGGAGGGGGACGACGTCTGGCTCGCCGGATGTTCCGGCGGGCGGGTATTTTTTTCTCGATCGGAGAGGTAGGACATCATGAAGTTACGTACCGGACTCACCCTGGCTGCTATCGCGGCCTGTGCGGCAAATTCGCATGCGGTTTTCTTTGCAGTCAATGATCTTGGCGGCAGCAGCGGCACGGGCACGACCAACTATTCCACTGGCGGGCTCTTCGCCGGCGCTACATCGGGTCTGCTCAAGGACTACGCGACCGACACCAACACATCCGTCACACTCTCAGTGACCACGCCCGCTGGCTACGGCTCGGCGCAGTGGGACAGCGGCAGCACCAACGGCGCAATGGCCGCTTCCGGCACCGACGCTTACAACCTCCTCAACGGCAAGCTGAACGCAATGGGGTACATCTGGTACAACGACGTGACGACCTCGCGCACGCGCCTCACGTTCACGGGCCTTTCGCCCAGTGCGACGTACACGTTTGCCCTTTTTGGCAACCGAAACAGAGTCGACTACACTGACCGTTTCACCATCACTGAAATCGTTGGAGCGGACAGCTTCAACAACACCAGTTCCGCCGGCACAACCCAGAGCGGTGCACTGACCACGGTCCTTTCGGGCGCTAACACTGCCCCCGGATCCCTCGCCCAGTACAGCAACATTTCCTCCGGTGTAGACGGCACGTTCTATGTTGACGTGTACGGCCAGGTCGGCGGCACGAATACGCACAAGTGGTACGCCAACGGCTTGGCACTGACCGAAGCAGTCCCCGAACCCGCAACCCTCGGCTCGCTCGCATTGGCCGGGATCGCGTTGGTGCGCCGACGTCGTCACGGATGAGCCGCAGTGGCTCAGCCTTGCAGACGTCGATGTTGCTTCCAACGTTGGCATACGCGGGAGAGGCGGTTATTCAACCTCTCCTGCGTGTGCCCCAACAAGAGGGTTAATATGCAATATGTACAACGCGCGGCGTTCGTCGCCGCCTCCGCGCTCGCCGCCACGGTCATGGCCGAGTCGCAATATGTGATTTCGATCAGCATTGACGGAATGGGTTCGTCCTATACTCAGTCGCTGTTCAACACCAATTCACTGCCGAATCTGAAGCGGATTGTCACGGAAGGCGCGTCGACCTTGAACGCGCGCACCGACGCCAACTACGCAATCACACTGCCCAATCACACCGACATGGTTACTGGCCGTGGCGTAAGCGGCGACACAGGGCATAACTGGACCAACAACGTCGATCCCGCTCCCGGCGCAACGCTGGAGACCAACAAGGGTTCGTACGTCGCCAGCATGTTCGACGTGGCGCACGACAACGGTTTGTCGACCGCGATGTGGTCGGGCAAAACGAAGTTTTCGCTGTTCGATACGTCTTACAACGTCACCAACGGCGCAGCGGACGTTACGGGACTGAATAACGGCAAGGACAAGATCGACTATGCCTCGATCGGCAACGCCACGCCCGCAAGCTCGCTGACGTCAAACTTTGTTTCGTACATGTCGAGCACACCGGCTCGGCTGAGTTTCGTACACTTCCAGGATCCCGACGCCGCCGGCCATGCATCGGGCTGGGGGAGCACCGGATTCAATAATGCGATGATCGCTGTCGACACGCAGATCGGCAACATTCTCAATCTGGTTGAGACGAACCCGACGCTGGTGGGCAAGACGACGATTGTCGTCACTGCCGATCACGGCGGCCACAGTGGTACCCACGGCGATATGAGCAACCCGCTGGATTACACCATCCCCTTCATGGTCTGGGGCAAGGGCGCAACGCCCGGCGACCTGTACGCGATGAACACCGGCGCGCGGCTTGATCCTGGCACCGCCAATGTCTCGTTTGCCGCATCAGGTCAGCCCATTCGCAACGGCGAACTGGGGAACCTGTCGCTGGATCTGCTGGGCTTGGGCGCGATCCCGGGCTCGACGATCAACGCAGCGCAGAACCTGGCGGTTCCCGAGCCGACGAGCATCGCTGCAATCTCCCTGGCAGGGATCGCTTTGCTGCGTCGTCGCCGGGCCTAGCAGCGGCTGACGCGAGGCGATTTGGCGTGCCAGGTGCACTGGCACAGTCTATCGCCTCGTGTCAGCATGGCTGGCTGCTATTTTTCCTCCACGATCACCCGGCGTTTGAAGATCCCGTGGCCGCCCGGGCCGTCGCCGCGGAAGGTCAGGGTGTATTCGCCGGGCTTCTGGTAGGTATGCTCGGTGGTGTCGCCATTGCCGACTTTCTCGATCGTGCCGTCGCCGTAGTCGAACGTGATGTTGGAGGTCATGTTTCGGCCATGGAAATTGATGGTCACTTCCTGCCCCGGCTTGATCCCGCGTATGGGCCAATGGTTCAGCGTCTCGGCATACGGCGCATCGGCGGCATTGGTAAGCGGATAGACGAACACCATGACCGAGTTGGTCGCCTTGGCCCCGGTGCTGTCGGTGACGGTCAGTTCTTCTGAATAGGTTCCGGGTTTGGCGTAGGTCCGCTTCACTGTGGGTGTGTCAGCGGTGGTCCCGTCAGTGAACTGCCAGAGGTAGGAGACGATCTTGCGGCCTTCTGGCGCAACGGAGTTTGATCCGTCGAGTTCGATCGGGTTGTCGATAAATGTGTTGCGTTTGTGTCCCGGGAAGGAG
>JBGSMH010000255.1:0-3040 GCA_041740275.1 Phycisphaerae bacterium | reverse complement strand
GTTGGGGATCGGATCGGAGTAAGGCCATGCCCCCGCGTCATAAATCACCACCGCCGACGCGGTCGAAGCCAGTAATCCGGTTAATCCCAATGCGGCAATCAGTCTCATGCGCTCACCTGCTCCTCGAAAGAACGATCAATTAGCGTATAGTATCTCATGAGCATCTCGATGCTTGACAATTTGATTGACTCGTTCGATTTTTCCGCACAGACCTGAAACTTTACCCCGTTTGCCATGCCAAAAAACGTTGCACTCTTCGTCACCTGTCTGACCGACCAATACTACCCTCACGTTGGCGTTGCGATCACCAAGATTCTCGAACGCTTCGATTGCCAGATCGTTTTCCCGCAGGATCAGACCTGCTGCGGCCAGCCGTTTTTTAACAACGGGTTTCATGAAGAAGCGGGCAAGCTCGCCAAGCGGTTTATCGAGATGTTTGAGCCGTATGACTACATCGTCAGCCCGTCCGGATCGTGCGTGGCGATGGTGCGGGAGCAATTTCACGAGCTATTTCACAATGATCCGGCCTGGGCGGCCCCGATGGAAAAAGTGCGGGCCAAGACCTTTGAATTTGTCGAGTTCCTCACCAAGGTACTCAAGGTCGATCTAAAAGACTTGTCGCTCCCGACGCCCGAGACCTTTACCTACCACTACACCTGCCACGGACGGGGTATAGGGCTCAAGGACGAGGCGGTGCAACTGCTGAAGAAAATCGGCAATGTGCAATTCACGCCGATGGAAAAGACCGATCAGTGCTGCGGTTTTGGCGGGACGTTTGCGATCAAATACCCTGCCATCAGCGGGGCGATCGTTGAAGACAAGGTCAAGTGCATCGAGGCGACCGGTGCCCAGACGACGATCTGCAATGATGCCGGTTGCACGATGAATATCAGCGGCATGTGCAATCGCCACAAGGTCCAGACGCGCGTGAAGCATCTGGCGGAGGTGATCGCAGAGGCGATGGGGATCGAGACCGAGCAGTTGTGAATGCCCGGAAAGGCAATGGCGAACATGCCGATCATCACTTACGCGATCGAGCCAGACTTGTCCGTTCCAGAGTTTTGCGATGTGCTGATTCGCTCGACGTTAAGCGAACGTCGGCCGGTCGGGTCGCCGCAGGTCATGGAGAAGATGCTGCGGAATGCCGATCTGATCGTGACCGCCCGGTATGACCGGCTGCTGATAGGCGTGTCGCGGGCGATGACCGATTTTGCGTTCTGCACCTATTTGTCGGATCTGGCGGTGGACCAGACGCATCAGGGAAAGGGCGTGGGTCGCGAGCTGATTCGGCGAACGCACGAGCAGGCGGGGTTGGGGACAACGTTGATCCTATTGGCAGCACCGAAGGCTCGCGGCTACTACCCGCACATCGGCATGTCGCCGCACGATTCGTGCTGGACCATCCCCGCTACGGCGCTGCGGTGATCGGTTCGGGGGCCATGTCGGGCATGTTGACCGATGTATCGAGCATCGTTGTGATGATGAAAATGCCGATGAAGACGACACTGATGCCGACGATTGCGGTGTAGAACAGGCTGTCGTAACGCAGGTGCATGAAGTAGGCGATCACCAGAAACGCCTTGATGCACGCGATCGCCAGCGCAACCACCAGATTGGCCTGATAGCCGAAATCGACCTTGGTCACTGCGACGGTGATGATCGTCAGCACCATCAGGATGCTGAAAACGCCGACTAGAATAAAAGGCGACACCGCATGAACATGATGTTCGGCATGGGCATCGGATGCTTCAGTCACGGCTGCGCCGCCGGAGACTTGATCGCGGAAGATGGAGGGAGTTGAACGCATAGGTTTTCTCAAAACGCAGAAGTCTTCAATCAATCGAACGCCATACGGCGATCAACGTCCAAGGCGACACAAAATCAGGTTCCGACCTTCCCGTGAATCAGGTAAAGCAGGGGGAACAGGAAAAGCCAGATTAGATCGACCAAGTGCCAGTAGAGTCCGACCAGGTCGACCGGCATGTAATACTGCTCAGAAAACTCACCGGCGGTGATCGTTTGCACGCTCATCATGCGGAACAGGTTAAAACCCATCCAGATCGCGCCCAGTGCCAGCACCGGAATGCCAAAGTAATGCCAGATCGATGCGTGCGAGATCACGCCAATGAAGACCAGATACCCGCCGAGTGCCAGGGGCAGAAGCGGGGGGATCCAGAACTTCTGTGCGGTGTTGGCCGATCGGTAGAGGATCCAGAAGATCAGGCCCATCCCGACCAGCACGTGAACGCCGTGCAGGCCGGTCATGCAGTAGTAGATGCCGAAAAAGGTGTTGACACGTTGGCGGGCGAGTTTGTCCAGATCGGTCAGCGGCAATCCAGTGGTGTGTGCGCCTGCGTGGGCATCGGGGACACCTTCTACGGCAGGATCAATCGAATGAGCGGTCACTTTTTGCGATGCAGCCAGATCACTGCCGAGATTGAAGCGGGGGGTGATCAGGGCTTTGTCGCCTGTGCCGGCGTTGGGATCTTTGAACAGGTACGGCTTGGCAGGCGTGGAGGCGATGCCTTCGGCCGTGATCGCGGGGGGTGCCAGGGCGGCGAGGTCTTCCTTGAACTTCTTTTCGCCGATCTGGTTGGTCTTTCCTTCGTCACCGACAAACTGGGTGTTGTATTCGTTGTAGATGCCTGGCGCCAGGTACAGCTCAAACTTGTGCTCGTATTCCATCGCCTTGATGACCATGAACCCGGCCCCACCCAATAGCGTGAGAACCAGACACATCACCAGCCCGAATTGCTTGTTGATCTGCGAGCACCTCACCGCCCAAGCCATCGTCAGCGACGACGCCAACAGGATCGCGGTGTTGATCGCGCCCATGGTGGTGTCAAGGTAGGTGTGGGCGTAAAGGAAGACTTCGGGGTGGTTTGAACGGTAGACCGAATAGGCGCAGAACAGCCCGCCGAACATCAGCAGTTCGGTGGCCAGGAATACCCACATGCCCAGCTTGCCCGAGGCAGCCTGCTGCTGGCTGGTGGCGAAGTGATGGGCCACGTGCGCCGGTTGGGCGTGGGCGGTGGGTGGG
>JBGSMH010000254.1:0-4252 GCA_041740275.1 Phycisphaerae bacterium | reverse complement strand
GCGGCGGCAGCGGGGTCGCCTGTTTCGATCAGTGCCTCAGCAATGGCTGTGTCGGCCTCCAGCGTGCCGGTCGATGACCGCGTGCGCCACTGCTCGGCGGCCAGCTTCATCTCGTTCCATAGTCGAGCCGCCCGGAATGTCCTCACCGCCAGCCGGGCGGCCAGTGGATCGGTCGGAAGCGAAGTCATCGTACGACGAGCGATGTTCACCGCGTCATCGGTCCTATTTTCACGAAGATAATTGTCGATCACCTGTTCCTGCAACGGCAGAAAACGGGGGTATTTGTCGGCGACCGCACGCAGACGTCCGGTCGCTTCGGATTTGGGGATCCGGCCGCTGCGAATGTCGGAAATAGCCTTTAGCGCATCGACCTCGGCGGCCCGCGACGGATCGTGCGATAGGGCTTCGATCAGCGGCTTGAGCGATTTGGCGTCGTCCTTCAGCCCGGCCAGTGCTTCAGCTTCCAGGCGACGATTGGCAATCGGGGCACTGTCGGGCAGCTTGGCTTCTGTGGCTCGGCCGATCGACACGGCGCTGGTGAAATCCTGTTGTCGCAGGTGATAGTCGATCAATGCCAGATAGCCGGCTTCGCTGCCGGTATCAGCCGCTTCGCGAAACTGCTCGATCGCCGCGCCAGGAGTGCCGAAACGCTCTTCAAATCGTGCCCGTGCGATCGCGATTTCAACCGGCTCGGCGGCGGCGCGGGAAAGCTGATCGATCACCGATCGTGCGGTCGATAGATCGTCTCGCGTCGCGTAATACTCCGCCGCCGACGCGATGGCACTGACTGTGGGCTTTTGTGCTGACAGGAGCGACTGATAGATCGTTTCGGCGTCCTTGGTGTTGTTTTCACGCCGATACAATTCAGCCAGCAGCAACCGCCCGGCGGGAACAAGCGTGTTCTGTTTTTCGTCCGGTTCGATCAGTTCGATCGCCCGGCGCGTGTCCCCGGTGTCGGCCATCAGGGAGGCGAGTGTCACCCGCTGACGGGCGTTCATCGTCGCGTTGCTCGACAGCATCTTGAGCACATCCCGCACCTCATGCGTACGGCCTTGTTGTTGCAGCAGGCGAATCAGTTCCAGTGCTACCGTTGCCGATCTGGGATCGACCGCCTGGGCACTTCGCAGATGGTCGATCGCACCGGCGGGGTTTCCGGTCAGTTCGTGTGTGCGCGCCAGAAGCAATCGCGGCTCGATCTGGCGCGGGGCGTTGCCGATGATCTCACGCAGCAGCAGCGCGGCCTCGACGCCATCTTTCATGATGTCCGAGCCTTCGATCAGGAAACGCGCCTTCTCCAATCGCCACTGTTGGCCGTCATCGCCTGTCAGATTGCGGAGTCGATTGATGGTCTGATCGACAAATGCGCGGTCCTTTCGCACGCTGCGTGCGTAGCTGAGGATGTCGCGCTGAACGGACAGACTTTTATCGTGTGTATTGCCGAGTTGCCGCCACGCATCGGCGGCGGCGGGGTCGTTGGAGACTTCACGATAGCGCGCGACCGCCAGATCCCATTCAATCGAAGCCTCGTCTGCTGCGGCGCTGGCATGTTTGAGCATGAAACTTAGACCATCAGCAGACTTCCCGCGCTCGGACATCAACGTGGCGCGGGTGAGTGCGAGCCGAGAAGATGGTGGACGATCGCCGGCAGAATCGAGAATCGCCTCTTCCTTGCCCAGCCCATCATCACGGCTGACCGTCGCCAGTCGCAGAAGCGTTTCGTCGTCGTACTTGCTCCCATTGGCGATGACCTGATCGATTTGCGCCAGTGCCAACTCGGATTGTCCGGTGCGTGCCAGCAGGGCGACGTAGATCGGCAGCGTGCGAGGTTCGCCGGGGACTTTGGACTGGATCTGCTCGACAAGTTTCAGCAGTTCGCGTGCGTTGCGGAGGTCGCCGGACTCTTCGATAAGGCGATAGCGGACCAGGGCAAGATTGATAAACGAACTGGTGTTGGGAACGCGATCGACTGCGGCTTTGGCGGCCTCGTGGGCGTCGGCGGCTTGTCCGAGCAGCAGCAACGCCTGAGACATGCCGATGTACGGTTTGGACCACCCCGGCAGCGCGATCGCCGCCGACTGCCACTGGCGCAGTGCCAATGCGGCCTCGCCCAAATCCCAATAGCTGTCGGCCAGCCAGGTGCGGAAAATGCCGTTCTCCGGGTCGCGATTCAGGGCGTTGGCTAGTTTGGTGGCGATCACCACGGGGGGTTGTTCAATATCAATGAACCGTGCCTCCAACGCTGTCGCCCAACCGGCGGCTTTGCTGCTGTCGGTGCGTTTGGCAAGGATATCCAGCAGTTCGCGGGCCTGGGCTGATTTTTTCAACTGGAACAACGCCATCGCCCGCATCGCCACGAGTTCGGCGTCGGCCTTGGGGCTGGTGGCATCAAGCGACGACAGACGCTGGTCGATCTCGACGTCATGACCATTCTGCCAAAGCCGCGCGATCAGGATCCGCAGGATCTCCGGATCGCCTGTACGTTGTGCGACCGATTCGAGCAACCGTTGCGAGTCCTCGTACTGTTTCAATTGGTCGAACAGGCTCACCAGTGTGCGGACAAACTCCGAATCTGTCAGCGGCTGTTGAGCGGCCTGTTGCAGGAACCAAAGCGCCTTGGCATCGTCGTTTCGATAGTTGCACGCGAATGCCTGCAGGAGCAGGTAACGCGGGTCCATTTTGTCCTGCGCGAACTGTTCATCTGCGAACTGCTGAATCTCAGTCACGGGCTTCTGCAGCGCCTTCATCAACTGCATCGCCCGGATGCGCGATTGCAGATCCTGTGGCTTGAGCGACGCATATCGCCTGACCGTGGTCAACGCATCGTCCAAGCGGGACTGGCGAATACGGACCGTCACCCGCCCGAGCAACGCGATAGTGTCGTCGGGATTGGTCTCCAATACCGCATCTGACAATCGTTCAAGCGCGTCGGTATTGGTCGTCTGTGGATAGATTTCAAGCAGCAAATGCTTAGCCGACAGGTTGTCAGGCTCGCGCTTGAGAATCTCGTCCAAAACCTCGATGGGCTGTTTGATATGTTGATTCGAGCTGGTTTCAACCCGGAAACGTGACTCTGCAAATGCGAGACCGATTTTGGTCTCATTCGGACGCTCACGCCAATAATATTCCAACGGCTCGATCGCGGCGGCGTAGTCGCGGTTGATATAGGCGGACCAACCGGCATCACGCTGGGCACGCAGATGGGCATTGCGTGCGTTGCGATCACGAATGGTCAGGCCAATCCCGACCGCTGCCAGCAGCGCGACAACCGTAAAAATGATCCCCAGCCGCCGCAGGCTTTTCGGGCGCAACTTCATCATGAGCGGGTTCCCTTACGGATGACCTGCTCAACGGTCTTGTAGATGATCTTCAGGTCCAGCCACATGCTCATGTTTTCGACGTACTCGATGTCGTACTTGATCCATTCCTGGAAGTCCGATCCCTTGTTGCGCGTGCGACGAATCTGCCACAGCCCGGTGATGCCCGGGCGGACGCTCAGGCGTGCTTCACGCCACGCCGGGCAATATTGGTTTTCCTTGTGGGGGCTGGGTCGCGGCCCGACCATCGACATGTCGCCGATCAGCACATTCCAGAACTGGGGAAACTCATCGATATTGTATTTGCGGAGAAATCGCCCGACGCGAGTGATGCGCGGGTCATTTTCGATATACACCTGTGGGCCATCGACCTGATTCAGCTTGGCGATGACGTCTTTCATCTTCTCGGCACCATTACGCATGGATCGGAATTTCCAGCATCGGAACAGGCGACCGCCTCGCGTCTCGCGGGAATGGCCGAAGAACCACGGACGACCATCCTCAATCATGATCGCGGCCATGATGGGCAGGAAGAAGGGGAGGGTCATGCAGAGCCCGACGATCGCCAGTATGATGTCAAGTCCGCGTTTGGTGAGCAGGTAGAGCGATGTCGCCGACGGCTGGACGCTGATGTCCTTGGGCGGCTCGGTCGGCTCGATCATCATCCAGTCGATCTGCGGCGTCTGCGGACGGGCGTCGGGCTCATCCCACATCACTGTGGGGCCTACAACCACTTCGTCAGGTTCAACCGACCGACCGGCCCCGATCCAGACGCTGCCCAGCACGCGCGCACCGGTGCCGATTTTGGCTTCGGGATCGATCCACACCCCGTTATTGTCCATGTGTCGCGCCCGGGTGATGGTGGCGTCGGGGCGTTTCCATTCGCGGACCAGTTCGTTGAGGAACGCCGCGATTTCCCCGTCGCTGGTGCGGTCAAA
>JBGSMH010000253.1:0-2631 GCA_041740275.1 Phycisphaerae bacterium | reverse complement strand
GACTATAACCGCCTTGAAACCGCCCGCATGGCGATCGACGCTGGCAAAAAGATGATGCCCCCGAGCTAACGCGACTCTTTCGCAATAGTTCTATTCCCAAAACCCGACGCCCGCGCAGTCACTTGTGACCGCGCGGGCGTCTGCTTATTATGCGCGACGTTATCGTTTGACAACTTCATACCGCTCTTGGGAAGGAGCAATCATGGGTCTGATCGGAGAATTCAAAGAGTTCATTACCAAAGGAAACGCCTTCGACATGGCCGTCGGCATCATCATCGGCGGCGCGTTTACGCCGGTGGTGGGATCGCTCGTCAAGGATATCATCATGCCGCCGATCGGGTACATCCTGGGCGGTGTCGATTTCAGCGGGCTGAAGATCACGCTTCTTGAAGGACTGAAAGCAGGCGAGACCCATCCGATCACGCAGCAGGTGCTCACCAAAGCGGTCGATCCGGTCACGATCAACTACGGTACCTTCATCAACACCGTCATCTCGCTGATCATCATCGGCTTTGCGGTGTTCATGCTGGTCAAAGCGATGAACAGACTTCGTCGCAAGCCCGACCCCGCACCGGCAACGCCCCCGGCCCCGCCGGAGGATGTCAAGCTGCTGACCGAAATCCGTGACTTGCTCTCCAAACAGTAAAACAACCGATCGGACCGCCCGATCAATCTTTACCCACTTTTAACCTGCCAAAAGGAAAGCTCCATGAAGCGAAGTCTTTTGATCGTTGCCGCTGCGGCCGCGACGATCTGTTCGTCGGCGTTTGCCGACACCGTCGTGCTTAGCAATGGCGACACCCTTAACGGGACGATCGGAATCATCAACGACAAGGAGATGAAGTTCACCTCCCCCGCTTTTGGCGACATCACCATCCCGCTGGAAAAGATCACCAAATACCAGATCACCGCTCCGGCGCGCGTGCAACCGCGCGGGCAGGACTCTGTGACCGGCCAGGTCAGCGGCGACGCCAAGACCGTCACAGTCGATGAAAAGAAGTATGACTTCACCCAGCTTAAGTACGTCAACCCGCCGGCGCAGGAATGGAACGGGGCGTTGATCGCCAATTTCTCGCTGGCACGCGGCAACACCAATAAGTTTACCGTCGGCGTCGAAGCCAAGGCCGCTCTTCTTCGCGATGACGCGATCAATCACGATCGCACCACCTTTGGCGGGGGCTACAACTACGGCGAATCCGGCGGTGGTGCCGGTGATGAGGACAAAGTCACCGATACCGACAACTGGAACGCCTTCGGCCAATACGACCGCTACTGGACCGAACTGTGGTACGGGTATGCCGCGCTCAAGATCGAACACGACCGAATCGCCGCACTAGACTACCGCATCGCGCCCGGCATCGGTGTCGGCTATCAATGGCTGGATACCGCAAAGGTCGCGTTCAGAACCGAAGCCGGTGTGACGTACATCCACGAGGAATTCAAGCCCGATGGGACCAACGACTCCGTCGCGTTGCGGCTGGCGTATACCTACACCAACAAGCTCAGCGATACCGTCATGTTGTTCCACAACCTGGAATACCTGCCCGCGTTCGATGACCCATCCGACTACATCCTCAACACCGACATCGGCCTGCGCGCGGCGTTGACCGAGAGCTTCTTCGCGCAAGGCAAAATCCAATACAAGCGCGACAGCACCCCCGCCCCCGATTCGCTGAAAGACGACCTGCTCTACACCATTGGGGTAGGCTGGAGCTTTTGATCGGGAGTGGTCAGTGGCGAGTGGTGAGTGGCTAGAAAAGACGGAAAGACAGGCCTTTTATAGCCACTCGCCACTAACCACTAGCCACTCGACTACACCTTCTGCCTTCCCGCGATCGCTTCGGCGAGCATGTTCTTATTGGCAAACTCGATGCTCGAACCGCTGGCCAGTCCGCGCGCCAGGCGAGTGACGGATACATTGGGGAATCGCTGGCCGACCTCGTTTTGAATGTGCAATGCCGTCGTGTCGCCTTCGACGGTGGGATTGGTACCCATGATCAGCTCGTGGATCGCGCCTTTGGCGAGTCGATCCATCAATGCGTTGAGCGTCAGATCGCCGGGATTGACGCCATCCAGCGGTGCCAGGCGTCCGAGCAGGACGTGATACACGCCCTTGAATGATCCGGCCGCCTCCAGCGCGAGCAGATCCTTGGGCTGTTCGACGATGCACACCAGCGATTGATCGCGCTGCGGGTCGGTGCAGATGGAGCAGGGATCGGATTCGGTCAGGTTGTAGCAGATCGAGCAGTGTTTGATTTTGGTCTTCACATCCCGGATCGCCTCCGCCAACTTCATCGCCTCCTCCGGCGACTGCTTAAGCAGATGAAACGTGATCCGCTCCGCCGACCGCATCCCGATCCCGGGCAGCTTGGCGAAGGCGTTCATGAGGTTCTGGATAGGTGCGGTGTAATTGGGCATCGGTGTCAGATGATATACGCCGAGGGGAGACAGACATAGGGAATGGTGAATGGGGCTTGGGGCTTAGTGAAATGCAATTCCGCCAAGTCTGAAAACCAATTCGGCCACAGAGATCACAGAGGACACAGAGAGCGCTTCACAAGTTCCAGGTTGATCTCCGTGCCTCCGTTTCTCGGTGGTTAAAAATGCATTTCCACGAACCGAGCGGTGTTA
>JBGSMH010000252.1:0-4732 GCA_041740275.1 Phycisphaerae bacterium | reverse complement strand
ACTTGCCTACTATTTCGATCATGTCGATGAGATCAACCAAGACATCGAAAGCGGACGCAAACTGGTCGAGGAGATTCGGGCCCGAACTGGCCCGGGTCCGTATGAGGCCATGTTGCTGAAGGAAAGTGGCCATGCTCAGCTTCCATCTTGACGAGAATGTTGACTTCGCGGTCGCTGATGGACTGAACCGGCGCGGTATCTCTTGCACCCGCACCCCGCCGCAGGTGCATAAGGGCGCTTCGGATGAGTTTCAGTTGGCCTATTGTTTGCAGACCAGCCGAATGATCGTGAGCAACGACCGAGACATGCTCGCAATGGCGTCGGCCGGGGTCGAACATGCTGGGATTGCCTATTACTATCAGGGAACACGAACGATCGGGCAGTTGATATCGAGACTGGCGGCGTTGTGTCACGAGTACGACCCGCAAGACATGAAAGGTCGCATTGAGTTTCTCTAGTCCGACGATCACCCGTGCGACTTTTGACGTGGTTGCCGTCCGCGCTGACTTCCCGATCCTCGCGACTCAGTCGCGCGGGCAGCAACTGGTCTATTTGGACAACGGCGCGACCACGCAAAAGCCGCGCGTCGTCATTGAGTCGTTGACGCGGTATTACGAATCACAAAACGCCAACATCCATCGCGGGGTGTATGAACTGTCACAGATCGCCACCGAAGGCTACGAAAAAGCCCGGCGGGTGGTGCAGCGCTTTATCAACGCGGCAGAACCTGCGGAGATTATCTTCACGCGCGGGACGACCGAGTCGATCAACCTGGTCGCCTCGTCCTTCGGCCGCGCTTTTGTAAAGCCGGGCGACCGCATCCTCATCTCAGCGCTGGAGCATCACTCCAACATCGTGCCGTGGCAGATGCTGTGCGAGCAAACCGGCGCGACGCTGGATGTCATCCCGATCAATGATCGCGGCGAGTTGCTGCTCGATGAATATGCCAAGCTGCTAACGCCCAAAACGAAACTCGTCGCGATCACGCACCTGTCCAATTCACTCGGCACGGTCATCCCGGTGGAGCAGATCATCAAGCAAGCCCACGCCGCCGGGGCGAAGGTACTGATCGACGGGGCGCAGTGGGTCGCACACGCGAAAACCGATGTTCGCGCCATCGATGCCGATTTCTATGTCTTTTCAGGGCACAAGCTCTTTTCCCCCACCGGCATCGGCGTGCTGTACGGGAAGCGGGCGTTACTCGACGCGATGCCCCCCTATCAAGGCGGCGGGGACATGATCGAGGAGGTCACCTTCGCCAAAACGACCTACGCCCCGCTGCCCAATAAGTTTGAAGCCGGCACACCCAATATCGCCGGTGCGATCGGCCTGTCGGCGGGCATTGAATATATCCAAGAAATCGGGATGGATTCGATCGCTCAGCACGAGCGCGATCTCCATGCTTATCTTGATCAGCGGCTTGCCGCAGTCAAAGGCGTTCGCATGGTCGGCACGGCGACGCACAAAGCCAGCGTTGCCTCGTTTGTCGTCGATGAACCAAAGATCTCGCACCATGACATCGGCGTGATGCTCGACCTCGAAGGCATCGCGGTCCGCACCGGCCACCACTGCTGTCAGCCGGTGATGGATCGGTTCGGCATCGCCGGTACCGCGCGGGCGAGTATCGCGATGTATAACACGCGCGAGGATGTCGATCGCTTTATCAACGCTTTGGAGAAGATCATCGCCACCGCCAAGCCGCGCCCCGCCCCGGCGGCGACGACTGAAATTCGCTTTCCCGATCCCGCCGGTGATTCGCCGGACGAGGTCGCCGATGAGTTGGTCGAGACGCTGGAGATGTTTGAGGACTGGAAGGATCGCTATCAGGTCATCATCGAACTCGGCGAGAAGCTCCCGCCCATGCCCGCCGCGATGAAAAACGAGATGACGCGGGTACATGGGTGTCAGAGCACCGTTCATCTGTTTGCCAACAAACGTCCCGATACGACCGATGGGTTGGATTTCCTCGCAGACAGCGACGCGGATTTGGTACGGGGGTTAATCGCGATCCTGCAGAAGGTGTTCGCCGGCCAGTCTTCGCAAAAGATCCTGGCGTTTGATGTCGACCGATTTTTCAGCCGACTGGGCCTGGCCGATCACCTGTCGATGGGCCGCCGCAACGGGTTGGCGGGCATGGTGCAGCGGATTCGGGCACACGCCAATCAATTGGTGACAATGAGTGGGTAAGTTCTGATTCCGGAATAGAATAAATCATGGCTGACCGTAAACCGCTCAACGTCATCAATCCCAACGATAAAGTGCGCGAACTCCGCGACGCTTTCACGGCAGCACCCCTGAGCGAACCGGCGCCGATTGCCCCGGGCGTTGCCGGTGAACCGTCGGAACTGCAATCGACGATCATCGACGCCATCCGGACGATCTACGACCCGGAAATCCCCGTCAACATCTATGATCTGGGCCTGATCTACGCCATCGACGTTGATTCCGACGCGCGGGTGAAGGTGACGATGACGCTCACCGCGCCAGCCTGTCCGGTGGCGGGGCAAATTGTCGCAGATGTGGAGAAAAAAGTGCGGGAGGTCGAAGGCGTCAAATCGTCCAGCGTCGATCTGGTCTTTGAACCCGCCTGGACCAAGGAACGCATGAGCGAGGCGGCGCTATTGGAGCTTGGGCTGATGTAAATCAAGTTGAGTGAATAACTTACGATTCAATCAAACACACGACCCGCGACGGGGATAAGCCGTCGCGGGTCGTGTGGTTAAACGAGCGTTGCTCGTCCGGTGTTCAGCGGCGTTTACGACGCGCCTTCTGCAGCTTCGCCGATGCCAGTCCCAGCCGAGCCAGCATGCCATCAAAGGCACCGGTCAGCTTCCCCGCATTGCGAGGCCGGGACGTACGACGCAGGCCACCCACCGATCGATACACAGTCTTGGTCATACTAAATGCTCCTTCCAGTAAGACCCCTTTGAACGTACCACCGATTTGCCCGTCAGGCAGGTTCATCTTGGTTTCGTAACATCCGATAACATATTGCCCCGCTGGATTGCCGCGTCGATTCTGATAAAACCACCCTCCCATGACCGACCTGAAAGACCTGCGCGAAAACCCCGACCGCTACCGCAAAGGGGCATCGGACAAGAATATCAAAGTCGACATCGACGCGATTCTCGATCTCGACGCCCGCCAACGCGCCGCACAGCAGGCGTTTGAAAAGCATCGCGCTGAGCAAAACGCCGCGTCGCAGGAGATCGGCAAGCTCAAGGACGCCGACGCCAAGAAAGCCGCCGTCGCCAAGGTGGGGTCGCTCAAGGCGTTGGTCAAGGAAGCCGAAGAACTGGCCAAGTCGTTGGGTGAAGAGTTGAATGATCTGCTGTTGCAAGTCCCCCAGCCGCCGGACGATGACGTGCCGGTCGGGAAGGATGCCAGTCAGAATGTCGTGCTCTACCGCTGGGGCGAGCCGCGCGATTTTGGCTTTAAGCCCAAATCCCACGCAGAGTTGGCAGAGAAATTGAAAATCGTCGATTTCCAGGCCGGCGTGAAGATCGGCGGATCACGCTCGTACATGCTGCTCGGTGCCGGTGCCGAACTGCATCAAGCCGTGTTGCGACTGGCGCTGGACATCATGGTTCGCGAGAACGGTTTCACTCAAGTGACCGTGCCGGTATTGGTGCGCGAAGAGGCGATGCAGGGGACGGGCTTTTTCCCCGCCGGTCGCGAACAGGCGTACCATGTGACCGAAGACAACCTATTTCTGACCGGCACTGCAGAGGTGGGGTTGACCGCATTGCACATGGGTCAGACGCTCGATGAGGCGGATCTGCCAAAGAAATACGTCGCGGTTAGCACCTGTTTTCGGCGTGAAGCCGGAACCTACGGCAAAGACACCGCCGGTCTGTACCGCGTCCATTTGTTCGACAAGGTCGAGCAAGTCGTGATCTGCAAAAACGATGTCGAAGAGAGCAAACAGTGGCACCGAACGATGCTGGGCTTCGCCGAATCATTGCTGCAGCGACTCAAACTCCCCTACCGTGTCATCCAATGCTGCACCGGAGATATCGGCGTGAAAAACGCCAGCATGATCGATCTGGAGACCTGGATGCCCAGCCGATTCGATGGCAAGGACGAAGCCACCGGCTTTGGAGAGACCCACAGCGCCAGCCGACTGTATGAGTTTCAAGCCCGGCGGCTGAATCTGCGTTACAAGGGTTCGGACGGCAAACTGCGGTTTTGTCACACGCTCAATAACACCGTCGTCGCCAGCCCGCGTTTCTTGATCCCGATCCTGGAAAACTACCAGAACGCCGACGGCACGATCACTGTCCCCGAAGCCCTGCGTGCCCATATGGGCGGTAGAGAGACGATCGTGTAGACGGTTAATCCGTATATTCAGATTAACTGATCGCGGAGAGATTTTTCGGACGTTGTTGCTTGAAAATCTCGGGAAAAGCGTGATTTGCCTCTGCAGCAATCTGTGTCAGTATTGGATAGTCAACG
Organism: Phycisphaerae bacterium; assembly: GCA_041740275.1. Classification (GTDB taxonomy): domain Bacteria; phylum Planctomycetota; class Phycisphaerae; order Tepidisphaerales; family Tepidisphaeraceae; genus BPJO01. Next base: position 277 of record JBGSMH010000252.1, on the reverse strand, counting down.
ACACAGAAGGCAATCATGTCCACGGTATCCAATTGTGAAGTCCCCAAACACAGTAAATGGCATTTGGTCAGCGGTTCAATCGTCCTGCTGCACGCGTACATCGCATCGATGGCGGCGCTGCGGTGGTGGCTGATCAGTTAAATCAATCGTCGCAACCGCGCCATTTCGTCTGTTATGCATAATGGAATTTTCTTGACTAGCTTCACACGATGTCGGTAAGATACTTGAAGTCAATAGTGCGGGGGCGGGCATTATCTGACCGGGCATCACGGAGCGA
>JBGSMH010000251.1:0-5319 GCA_041740275.1 Phycisphaerae bacterium | reverse complement strand
GCAGCAGCCGCGACAAAATGCCATTGAAACTGGGAAACATCGGGTCGGACAACAGCTCGACATGCGTGCGGGCGATTTCGTTGATCCCCGGTTGCAGCCGCATTTGTGGGCTGTTGATCCGCTGCACGGTGCTCTCGATCCGCTGCATGTTCGATCCGTCCAGACTGCTCAGCGACAGCCCGGCGGAGATCGAGCAATACCATCGCACCACCTGTCCCACCCGCAGCGGCTGGCGCTTGGTGAGCTGACGCGCGATCGACAGCAAGATCGCCATGTGATTGCGGAGTCGTTGCCGCTGGCGCGATGCGAAGGATCGCCTGGCCCGGGTCCGTTTCGACGCGGCCTCGACCACTTCCTGTTCGTCGACTTCGATTTTATCCATCCGAAAACTCGCCAGCGTCATGTCACGATTGAACGACACCGGAATGCCCACCCGCGTCGATCGTGCCACCGATCGCTTACGCTCGATCGAGCGCAGCCACCGCGTCCAGTCCACATCGACCGACATCGGCCGAGCAAGCAGGATGCGGTCAAAGACCGGCAAATGCCGGTCCAGACGAGTTTCGATTCGGGGATTGGACATACCAGCCAGCGCAACAATTCCGCAACGGTGGACCAACGCCCCAATCCCGATACAACTGGCGTGCCACGCCAAAAGAACAATGGCAATCGTTGTATATCAGTCATTTATGAAGAATTAGGGTGCAGTAAAATTGTTGCCGGTGCGCAGCGGACAGGCAGTGGGGCAGGACCGGCTTGGGCTTGCACAAGAATTGGTCAATCAATGCAAACGCGTTGGAACCGTAGATGAACGCGGATAAACGCGGATTGATTGCACCACCAAAAGTATGAAGCGGCGACTCGAAACGCCCCAGTTGATCTCCGCGTTCTCTGCGACTCAGCGGTGAAACCCGTCTTCCAGCAAGCTGACCTACTGCCCGGCGGCCTGCAAAACGTGGTCGGCGACCAGAATCGGCACGTTGCTGGCGATGCCCAATGCGATCGCATCGCTCGGACGTGAGTCGATCTGGGTTAGCTTATTGCCTTGTCGGATGTGGAGTCGGGCGAAGAACGTGCTCGATTGCAGATTATGGATCTCGATCGACTCCAACTCCCCGCCGAGTTCCTTGATGACACTCGCCAGCAGGTCATGCGTCAGTGGCCGGGGGGTGGGGATGCCTTTGAGTCGCCGATCGATCGCATACGCTTCGCTCGATCCGATGACGATGGGGAATTGACGCTCGCCGTTCACTTCTTTGAGAACGATGATCTGCTGTTCCTGCATCTCCGAGATGATGATGCGGGCCAATTCCATCGAAACAGACATCGGATAAAGCTCCTTTAGCACCGTTGGGGGGGGTGTCAAAAATTAATCATAGCATAAGAATGGCGGATTGACTCCCTACTGCGATGACATAGCAAGGCGTGCCGCTATGCGAAGTTCTGCTAGTGGCGAAACGTCGTCGTGATAATCGCCGTGACCGATGCAGTCTTTGCTGGCATTTGAGGCGGATGCGACGGATTTACTTTCGCCGCAGCTTGAAGGCCTCTGGATTGGTGGCGGCGAGCTTCTCGGCGTAGAGCAATGGTTTCCATGTGTTGTGAGGCTTGCCGGCAATCTTTCCGATCGCCTCCCTCATCTGTGGCGTTATCGCTTCTTCTCGTTTCTCCGGGGGGATGTCGAGGTACGCCGGCCCAAGAATAGCGATGATCTGCTCCACTTCCTTTGCCGTCTCCGGCAGGCCCAGAGTTCGGAAATCGGCGGGGAGTTGGGGAAGATCCTTGAGTGGTGGGCCCATGCCGTCGAAGGCAAGAATCGCGTACGGCGCGGCCGTACCAAAGTCGCCGCCCCAGAAGAAGAGGATGGGATTGAGATAGATCCGTCTCAGTTCAACGGCCTTATCGCTCTTGTCAACAAACTCCGCATCGCCGGCAAGTCGGCGTTTCTCTTCAAAAAGCCATGTAGCTAGGGGTTGCCGATACTCAAAACCGCCGATCGCGCGATAGCCCGCGATCGCGACCATGGCCGGTTCGTTCGCATCGAGTTTCCAAAGCGCATCAATCACCTCCAATGCTTTGGCGGGGTCGTTGAGTGCTGCGCATGCAACAACGGCTCGTGCGTCGAATTGGCCCACGGGTCGGCCTGCCTTGAAGGCAGACAAGATGTCAGAGGCCATGGTAAGAACTTGTGGCGTTTCCAGCCGATATCGCTGACCTGCGGCAGCAAGCAGTACCTGCATCGTTCTTGGGTCATCAATGGTCCATTTCATTTCCGGCTCGAAACGAACGATCGCACGCCGGAGGCTCGCTGTGAGAAGCGCCCGTCGAAGTGAATCCTGGTGGTTAGGATCCGATGCTATTGCGAGTGCTGCATCAACAGAGTCAAACACTCGATCGACGTCGTAGCGCGCGTTGCCGGACTCGTGCAGTTGGTGTAGTCGCGATTCGACGGCTCGTGTCTGCTTGCCGGCCAGACTGATCAGTGCTTCCGTCTGCTCTGCGGCATCCATGCTCACCAAGTCCTTTTTCGTGTCGGCACCGTGACAGAACGTTGCCAAAGTGCTGCAACAAATTGCCAATACGATCAGTTTTCGTGAGTGCATAACAGACCCCGTGGTTGCCGGTTGCTTGCTCAATCAAAGCGGCCGACCGCGTTTGGAGCAAAGCGAAGATTCTTTGAGAATCGTACACCGGAAGTGCCACATCTGCCACGATATCTGACCGACAACCGGGCGGCAAAAAATGGCGCGGTCTGCTGAGCGGACCGTGCTCCCTCTCACCCTTGTGATTGCAGCTGTAAATTTGGCAACTGGGCTGGGGCAATCATCACATGTGGTGCAAGACGGCTATTAATGATGCCGAGGAAATGCCGCAGAACTCATGCGACCCAGACGACAACGGCCAATCAACAAAGCGCCGATGCTCATAAATGTGAGTACCGTCGATTTGGGGAGGCCGCTCCAGTGTTCATAGTAAAATCTGCATTTTACCGCTTACCTTAAAACGCACAGCGAACGTAGGCCGTGTAATCACGCGGGTGACCAAAAGAAAGGCAAAATCGCGTCAGTGATTGTGTGCCATTTACCGAACGGGGGGGCTGACTCCTGCCTTTGACGTCTGCGTGCTTGGAGATTAACGTCACCGCCACACTCCTTGCTCGAATGGATTAACCCATGCTTCCTTCCTTGTCCGCCTTCCGTCAATGTATCCGTCAATGCATCGCCACCTGCCGCGTTGAAGGCCGGGAGGTTGAGGGTCTGGCCGAACAGCTTGCGGCGACGCCCGACAGCTATGATGCGCTGCTCGCATTTTCCAAGCACCTCGATGGGCTCCCCCACCGGTCTGACTGGCCGTATGTCGAGCCTGAGACTCTTCCCGAGATCCTTGGCGAATGCTGTCCGAACCGACCCGGCAAACCCCTGGCTCCGATCACGTTCGAAGATGCACAGGCCCGGACCCGCGCCGCCTTTCTGGGCTCGGTCTGCGGCTGCATCCTTGGAAAGCCGCTGGAAGTAGACCCCACGCTGGAAGAACTAAGAGCCGCACTGGAACCGCGAGGAGAATGGCCACTCAACGATTACGTTTCCAAAGACCTCAACCTGCGAAACATCCACAAATTCCATCCCGACGCCTACCACACCTGGCGTGAAACCATCGCCTACGTCGCGCCCGACGACGACATCAACTACACCATCCTGGGCATGATCAACCTCGAAACCAATGGCCTGGACTTCAGTTTCGACCAGCTTCGCCCCATCTGGCTTCGGCACCAGTCGATACCATTTGCGTGGGGTTCCAACCGTGCGGTGCTTTTGCGGGCCTCGCTCCGGCGGTGGGAGGAAGATTTCGGGGACCGGGGAACGCCGATCGATTACACGGCGTGGACGCACCTGTCGAACCCCCATGCCGAGCGATGCGGGGCCCTGATTTTCGCGGACGCCTATGGCTATGCGTGCCCTGGAAATCCGGCCCTAGCGGCGGACCTGGCGTTCCGCGCGGCGGCCTTCACGCACCGCAACACGGGCGTCTATTCGACCATGTTCGTCGCCGCCGCGATTGCGGCAGCGTATGTCGAAAGGGACCCGCTTAGGGTTTCTGAAATCGCCTTGCAGTTCGTGCCCCAGCGCTCGCGCTTCTTCCAGATCGTCAGCGACTCGCTCAACGAAGTCCGCCAGGCCAAAGACTGGCTCGACGGGTACGAGCGCATCCACAACAAGTACAAGCAGTATTCGCATTGCACGGTGTATCAGGAATGTGGAACTCTGATCAACACGCTCCGCTTCGCCACTTCGATCGACCACGGCTTTTGCCTGCAGGTCATGCAGGGCAACGACACCGATTCCTATGGGGCGACGGCGGGCTCGATCCTCGGGGCGTTCTTCGGACTCAACCACCTTGATCCCCGGTGGCTCAAGCCGTTCAACGATGACATTCGGACCAGCCTGAACTTTTTCTACGAGCGTTCGCTTTCGGCCCTGGCCACGCGCATGTCACAGTTGCCGGCGCTGACACTGGCCCCGGAGCGGTTCACACCGACTGCTTCTGGGCCTTCCACCACGTTTACCGACGCGCTTTATTGAACACGCAAAGACAGGGGCTTGTGGTCCGGGAGCGGGCACGAATAGCCCGATGCTGACGCCAGAGGAAGCGTTGGCCGGTCCGCATTTTCTGTTTGACACCGCCGTCGCCGATGTCATACTTCTGCCATCGCCACAACGGACTGCAGCCCGCGTGGGGATCGGTCGATGTCGTCTGCTAGCGACGCGCGATCGTGTGCCCGGCTTTGGTCGGGCGTGAATCGTGATCCTCTAACGAAAGGAGGCGCACATGCGTTTTGAAATCTTGGAGGCCGCGAAATAAGCGCGGTTCTTCAGCAGGAAACTGCCCGACCCCGGCGATGATTCGCCGGGGTCGGTTTCGTTTCTGCGTCGATTCGCCTCATTCCTCGGGCTGACGACGTTCTACGGCTTGCTCTGCCCTGCCGGCAATGTGGCGGGTGTCGCCTTTTTGCTGTGCTTTTTGAAAAACGGCCGCAACTCCTGCAATGCGGGCTTTTCGCTCCCGTCGAGGCGGATCAGGCCGAGGTTGGTCTGGGATTCGGTCAGGTCCTTGACGAACTTGCCGCCAAGATTGCCGAACATCGCTTCATAAACAGGCCCCATCACACTCGGATCGTCATCAAAAATATTCGCGAACACGGCGTACTCCATCTTGTCCGGATGCGCCTCGATGAACCGCATCACCTCCAAAAATGCCTCACGCTGTGTCGCGTCCGATCCGCCGTCGGACTTGGCGGTTGACCAATAGAATGTTGCGGCG
>JBGSMH010000250.1:0-1857 GCA_041740275.1 Phycisphaerae bacterium | reverse complement strand
GGGTCTGGGCTTGGCCGAGTGTCGGCTGCTGCGATTGGCGGCGTTGACCCACGACGTCGGGCGATCCGTCTCCGAAAAAGACCATCCCATCGAAGGTGCCAAGTTGCTGCTGGCGACCACCGCGCTCAATTTGTCACCTCTGGATCGTCGGGCATTGGCGTTTCTGGCCAATTACCATCGCGGCCGGGTGCCGGAGGAGATGGAAGAGTCGTTTCTGCGTCCGATGGACCCGCGCCGCCCGCTACGTCAGGTACTGGGCTTGCTTCGCGTCGCCGACGCCTTGGATAGCCGGGCGATCGTCTCGCCGGAGTTGCTCTTTTCCATCCACCACAATCGCCTGTCGGTCCGCTGTTTTGTAGATGAGGCAAACCTGCGCGAAGCCCGAAAGGTCTACCGTCGCCGCAAAAAGTTTGAATTGCTCGAGACTTTCCTCGGCACACAGATGCAAGTCAGTGTCGAAGTAACATCTCCCTTTGCGCTGGCGAGTTGAGCGATCACGTCCACTGCACAAAGATCATATACACCAGCCACACACCCAGCGCCACGCCGATCATGGCGGCGATGATCCAGAGGGTGAGGATCGCGGCCTCTTTGGGGATTTGACGCACATAGCGGCATTTGATGGTCTTGTAGACCACCGACACTGCCGTCGCCAGCGGGATGATCAGCAGGTACCAATAATCCCACAGCGGGGCGGGATGGACGAACGGGACATAGGCCAGCAGATCGATCATGCCGACACTTCCTCGGCAGCGGAGATCGCACGCGGGTGCGTGGCGCGATAGGCGGCGTCGATGATCACCAGCAGATTCAGCATCCCGGCAACGGCAGTGTAGAGCGTGCCGATATCAAAGATGCGGGCGGTCGATTGGCGGGCGTCGGTCGATAGCGACCACGCCGTCGCACCGATGTTCAACGGGCCGACCAGCGACTGGGCGATGTACCAGGGCTTGTTCATCACCTCCGCGATCGGCTCGGCCGACAGACGCCAGCGCGTGTCGCGCGGGCCGGTTCGCTTCTGATTGTTGTGATCGAAACCCGGCACGTCGATCACCCGAACCCCGCCAATCAACAAACCAAGCACAAACGTCAAAATGATCGCGATCCCCGCGATATACGCCCGCTTCTTCTCCCCGATCAAAAAATACCCCAGCCCCGGCAATAGCCAGCCAGCAAGTGCGATCAGCGGCGCGGGAAGATGAGCGTTATCCGGTCGGTTCATTTGTAAGGCACGCTACTGTATCGGGCGTCGGTTTTTCCACAAGCCGAACGGATGATCGCAAGTCGGAACAGGAACGGACTCAAAACGCAAAATGGACGCAACCGGCGTTCCTGATAAGATATCTTTCGTATGCCAGAAAACACCCGCAAGTTGCTCGTACCCGGTGCCCGGGTTCGGGTCACCCAGCAGATCGCCGCCCGACATTACTCGTTGCCGGCGGTCGTCGAAGGCACGCTCGTTTCCTATAGTCAGAAACCCACCGGTTCGTGGTACGCCCATAGCCGCGATGACAAGCTGTGGCTCGACCGGGTCGTGCTCCGCAAAGATGATGGCGAGATCAGCACGCTCAATCTTGACGACTATGCGAACGTCGAGATTGTTACGCCCGCGCCTGAACCTGTTACCACCTAAGCGAGGCCCGCGATGCAACCGCCGATGATGGGGACTTGGCAGGTGCGGATCGTGGCGGCCAGGCCTTATCAGATCCATGGCGACAGCTACTTTGAATTGCTGATTGTCCGCCTCGACACACCCGCTGGCGACCACCCAGAAGCCATCCTGCGTTGCCCGGCCCATGCACTTGCCAGTGATCCATTGCCCGACCAACACGCCGAGATCCAGTTTTTGATGGGCCA
>JBGSMH010000249.1:0-3471 GCA_041740275.1 Phycisphaerae bacterium | reverse complement strand
CGCGGCGAGCCGTTGTCGAGAGACTGGTGACAACTCAGACGCAAGGTTACCCGAAGCCGCCATGATCAAGACGCTCATCAACATCTTCCGTGTCCCCGAGCTTCGCAACAAAGTGTTGTTTACGCTCATGATGCTGGCGATTTTCCGGATCGGGCATGCCGTTCCGATCCCGGGCGTCGATCAGTGGCAGTTTCTGACCAAAGAACAGCAGGCGCTGGAGACATCAAAGATCGCCCTGCGTACCGCAGAATCGAGTGGTAACGCCGATGCGATCGCCGCCGCAAAAGTGGACTTTGAAACCAAGAAGGCTGCCGCCGACCGGGCTTCGACCGAAGGCGATTCCTCGGCTGCCGGACGATTGGCGACATACGTCTCGATCTTCTCAGGTGGCAATCTCTCTCACTCCACCATTTTCGGCCTTGGCGTGATGCCCTACATCTCCGCCTCTATCATTTTCCAGCTATTGGGCACCGTCGTCCCGTCGCTGGAAAAGATGCAAAAGGAAGGCGAATCGGGACGTCGCAAAATCCAGGAATGGACACGCTACAGCACCGTGCCGATCTCGGCGATGCAGGCGTATTTCTGGCTCGGTGCGATGGGTGGCGACAAAATCCAAAGTACCTGGAACGGGCCGATGTTCTGGATCACCGGCGTGATCGCGCTGACCGCTGGCTGCGTCTTCCTGATGTGGATCGGCGAGCAGATCGACGAATATGGGCTTGGACAGGGTATTTCGCTGATCATCATGGCGGGCATCGTCTGTCGTATGCCGGCGGCGTTGAACGCACTGTGGTCGAACCTCGATTTCTCCGGTCAAGGCGGGGCGGGCACATTTGGTCCCGGCACGATCATTGCCTTGGCAGTCGCATTCGTGTTCGTCATCGCGACCGCGATCCTGGTGACACAGGCTCAGCGGCGCATTCCCATCATGCAGGCCAAGCACACCCGCGGCCGACGCGTGTATGGCGGGGCAAAGCAGTTCCTCCACCTCAAGGTCAATATCGGCGGCGTCATGCCGATCATCTTCGCTCAATCCCTGATGCTGTTCCCTGGCATGCTGCTGGGCGTACTGGCCAATCTCGGCAACTCCCAAGGCGGCGGCGGGTGGTTCGCCAACGCCATGAACTTCCTCAACGCCCAGTTCTATCACGGCCAGTTCCTCTACGTCATCACCGAGATCGCGATGATCTTCTTCTTCGCCTTCTTCTGGACGACGGTGCAGTTCAAGCCCAAGGAAATCGCCAACAACCTGCGTGATTATGGCAGCTTTATCCCCGGCCTGCGTCCCGGCAAACGGACGGCCGACTATCTGGAAAAAGTGATGATGCGGATGACCTATGTCGGTGCGGCATTCCTGTGCCTCATCGCGGTCGTGCCCACTATCGCGTTTGCGTACCTCGGCATTCCCTACGAGATCGCGGCGTTCCTCGGTGGGACGGGCCTGCTGATTGTCGTGTCGGTGCTGCTGGACATGGTTCAGCGTATCGAGACCAACCTGCTGACCCGCAACTACGCCGGTTTCCTGGGCGCGGGCGAAGGTGGCAAACGCATTAAGGGACGAAGCAGCTAAAGAATTTCGATTTTGGATTGGCGATTTTCGATTTGTGTGTGTGTCATTCGACATTCGCAAATCGACAACCGCAAATGAACGATGCCCATCATCATCAAATCCCGTCGTGAAATTGAGATGATGCGGCGTTGCGGCCAGATCGGATCGAACATCCTGCATCAGATGGCCGCCGCCGTGCGACCGGGCGTCACCACCACCGAACTCAATCAGATTGCCAAGTCCGAACTGCAAAAAGTGGGTGCGGTTGGTCTGGCGAAAAATTACCCCACCTACAAGCCCAACGAAGGCTATCCGGCCGAAACGTGTATCTCGGTCAATGAAGAGATTGTCCACGGCATCCCCGGCCCGCGCAAGCTCAAGGAAGGCGATGTCGTCACGCTCGATATCGCTCCCTATCTTGACGGCTACTGCGCCGACACCGCCATCACCGTGCCGGTCGGCAAACTGTCGCCTGAGAACGAAAAGCTGCTTTGCGTGACCCAAGAGGCGCTGCAACTGGCGCTATCGTTGATCAAGCCCGGCAAGCTCTGGAGCGAGATCGCCCGGCTGGTGCAGCACAAGGTCGAGTCCAACGGTTTCAACGTCGTCCGCGAGTTTGTCGGGCACGGCGTGGGCAAACGCATGCACGAAGACCCCAAGGTCCCCAACTTTGTCACCGCCGAGCAGTTGCGGAGCGATTTTAAGCTGCGGGCCGGCATGACGCTGGCGGTCGAGCCGATGGTTGTGGTGGGGGATCGCGAAGTGCTGCAACTGGAAGACGCGTGGACTATCATCACCGCCGACCGCGGTTTTGCCGCCCACTTCGAGCACACCATCGCCGTCACCGACAACGGCGTCGACGTCCTCACCGATGGCCGCGCGACGTGGGGTCTCTAAACTCCTCGCGACAATTCGCTGCAACAACTCACGACTTTTCATTTGCTGCATTTGCGGTATTCGGAAGCGGGCAAGAACGCGCATCGCGGTTTGGTTATTCCCGAGCTCCAGTTACATTCTGCTGATGGCCACCTTTGGTCCCAAGGATATTCTGCTGCGCGACGGCACGTGCGTGCAGTTTGTCTCGCCGACGCCTGATGACGCCGAAGCGCTTTTGAGTTATCTGGATGCGGTCCGTCGAGAAACCAGCAACCTCCTGTGGGGGCCGGAAGATGAGCTGTTCACAGTCGATGCTGAGCGGGACTGGATCAAGCGGGCGTATGAAAGCCCCGACTCCGTCCAGATATCCGTGCGTCACGACCACCGGATCATCGGCCTGGGCGGCGTTGATGCCGGGGGGCGATTCATGCGCACCAAGCACCGCGCCGGACTGGGCATCTCTCTGCTAGCCGATTGGTGCAACCGTGGGTTGGGCACGTTACTGATGCGGGAGCTGATCGACTGGACCTGCGCCCACCCGGCCACGCTGGTGCTCCAACTGTCGGTCAACGCCAACAACGCCCGCGCTATCGCCGTCTACACAAAGTGCGGCTTCGCCATCGAAGGCCGCAAACGCTGGGCGTTTCGGCTGGAAGATGGGTCGCTGATCGATGAACTCTGGATGAGCCGTTGGGTGGGCGACCCCGCCCTCGAGCCATAGCCAAAACCCTACACGGGTATCAGGTTTGACGCATCATACTCCTTCACCGGACCTGTGCCGCCTTGGCGATCGAGCTGGCGCGTCGTTTTGTCGCACCCCTGCCAATCGCCGGTTACCGCGCGTATCATATTGGCATGAAATACCGCACTCTCGGCAGCACCGGATTAAACGTCTCTGTCATCGGCATCGGCACCTGGCAGTTCGGCGGGGAATGGAATAAAGCCTTTGAACAATCCGAAGTCGACGCCATGTTCAAACGCGGCAAGGAACTGGGCATCAACCTCGTCGATACCGCAGAGTGCTACGGCGATCATCTTTCCGAATC
>JBGSMH010000248.1:0-9823 GCA_041740275.1 Phycisphaerae bacterium | reverse complement strand
TGGGTTTTTTGTTGGTTTAAGAGATCAATCAATGGCTTCATCGCGTACAATCCCGTCCGTGCGTAAGGCGTTCACACTTGTCGAACTACTGGTGGTGATCGGCGTGATCGGTCTGTTGCTCGCGCTATTGCTGCCGACCCTCAACCGAGCCAGGGAGATATCCGCACGCACCGCCTGCCTGTCGAATCTGCGGCAGGTCTATCTGCAGTATCAGCTCTATGCACTGGATTTTGGGGACAAGGTTCCGCTCGGATACCGCACCGCCAAACAGTTCAATTCGATGATTTACAGCGGAACGAGCACCAAGCAATTGGTGCTTTTTGGATGGCTTTACGCACATCAGGTGTGGAAAGACCCGCGCGTGTTTTATTGTCCGAGTGAACGCAGCCCGCGGATGCAGTTCAACACCCCCGAGAACCCCTGGCCACCCGGACCAGAACTAACCTCGGCACTTAACGTTTTCAGCGGGTACGCGTGTCGACCTCAGGCCAAGTTCCCAGATGATCTCGCACTGTACCCCGATGCCAGCTTTACCATGCCCCGGCTGAGCGATTTCAAGAACAAGGCGATCTTCGCCGACCTGATGAATAGCCCACCTCGGCTTGACCAACGTCACAAAGAGGGGGTTAATGTCCTCTACGGAAGTGGCTCGGCGCGGTGGGTCGATCGTGATGCGTTCAACGCGCCGCTGTCACTCTTGCCCGACCCGGCCGGCAACCCCGCAGGCTTTACCGTCTGGGATCCGACGGTGGACGCGATCTGGCAGGCGTTTGATCAGCAGTAGCTATCGCGTGGGCCAAATCGCTTAACGTTGGCGTGATCGACCGCCAAATGCCGAAAGAACCTACAGCATGACCTGCAGAACGGAGATTCTCTATTCATTGGTTGCCGCCTTGGCCTTGGTGGGGTGTGCAAGCCCGCAGGGCAAAGGTCTGGTCGACGATGACGCGTCCTTCAAGATCCCGGCGATCAAAGAGGCGGTTGACAAAAAAGATCAGTCCGCGATCCCCGAATTGATCGAAAGCCTTTCCAGCGACGACGCAGCAGTTCGATTTTATGCGATCGAGGGGCTTAAACGACTGACTGGGGAGACGCTCGACTATCATTTCTACGACCCCGAACCCGAGCGTCTCGCCGCCATCGAACGCTGGAAGAAGTGGCAGACAGAAAGGGATTGAACCTGTGCACGGTCCGACGGGCGCACATTTTCACGCCTGCATCACCTCCGATCCGGCGGAGGTCGCGAATCTGCGTAAGACTTTCGAGCGTTTCGTCGCATCGCACGACTTTGACACCGAATCCGCCGACCAGATCGGGTTGGTGATCAATGAAGCGCTGGCCAACATCATTCGCCATGCGTACAAGGGAAGAACCGATCAGCCGATCGAGATCACGGCCAGTGTCGATGACAAGGGAATCTCGATTGATCTGCGCGACTGGGGCAGCGGTGTCGTGCCACGCGTGATCGACGAGCAAGAGAAAGACCCGCGCACGCCCGGCGGACTGGGATTGCCTTGCATGAAAAAAATGACCACCTCGCTGGACTTTATCCCCCAGCCTGATGGAATGATCCTCAAACTGTTCCGAGCCCGCGGGAAGTACAAAAATGGCTGAGCTAAACACCGATAGCCCGAACATCCCCCAAGCCCGCCAGGAAGGCGACGCGCTGATCATCACGGTCACTGGCGAAATCGATCTGCATGCCAGCCCCGAACTGCGCAACTCGCTGATCAAACTGTTGATGAAAACCAACCCCAACCGCCTGATTTTCAACCTCGGAGGCGTGCCGTATATGGACAGTTCGGCGATCGCGGTCTTGGTCGAGGCGTTGCAGAGACTTCGCAAGAGCGGCGGCAAAGTGATCCTCGCCAACTTGCAGCCACGCGTGAAGGGTCTGCTGGAGATCGCCCGATTGAACTCAATTTTCACAATCGTCGCGGACGAAACTGAAGCCCTGAAACAGTAGCCCGACGGGTACAGACGCGCATGAAAGTCCTATCGCCCATTTCCCTGATTGGCAGCATCGCGATCGGGGTGATCGAGTTTCTCGGTTCGCTCGGATTGCTCCTGGCCAGTGCCGTGCGGATGGTTCGTCCGGCTTTGGTCAGCGGTCGGGGCAGGCGGCTCGGTTGGTCCAATTTATGGGCACAGATGGTGCGTGTCGGGGTCAATTCGATCGCGATTGTCAGCCTGGTTGTCTTTTGCATCGGCGCGATCTTGTCGCTGCAAATGGAACCGATCCTGAGTCAATACAGCGCCACCGACAAGATTGCCGACATCATCGGCGTGGCGATGTTCCGCGAACTGGGCCCGCTGGTGGCGGCGATCACGCTCACCGGTTTCGCCGGGGCGTCCATCGCGGCGGAACTGGGGACGATGAAAGTCTCTGAAGAACTAGAGGCACTGGAAAGCCAGGCGATCTCGCCAATCCGGTTTTTGGTCGTCCCGCGCGTGCTGGCAACGACGATCATGATGGTCTGCCTCGCAGTCGTCGGCGACCTCATGGGCGTACTGGGCGGACTGGTCGTTTACACCACTGTGCTGGGTGAATCGAGCGAGCTTTATCTGCGCGCCACCTTTGCCGCAATCGAAATGAAAGACTTTGTTTCCGGCCTGATAAAAGCGGCGGTATTCGGCGCGGTTCTCAGCCTCATCGCCTGTCACCTGGGCATGAACGTCAAAGGCGGTGCCGAAGGTGTCGGCGTCGCCACCACCAAGACCGTCGTCTACACCATCGTCGCGCTCACGTTTATCGACCTCGGTTTTACCGCCGTGTTCTTTTATCTCGGATTGTGAAAGAAATGGAACCGCGACTGGTTCATAGACTTTAGGTCCTATCTGCGTTCATCTGCGGCCAAAAAAATGAATACCCTCGCCATCAAAGTCAACAAAGCCACCAAGATCTTCGGCACGAAGACCGTTCTGGATGCCATTGAACTGGACGTGCGGCAGGGTGAGACGCTGGTCATCCTCGGCGGGTCCGGCTCAGGCAAATCCACGCTCCTGCGCATGATGATCGGCAGCGTCCCCATCGACGGCGGGGAAATCGAAGTCATGGGCAAGAATCTCAGTGCGATGAAGCAGTCCGAACTTGACGACTACCGCAAAACTATCGGCGTGCTATTTCAGTCCGGGGCACTCTACAACTCAATGAGCATTGCCGACAACGTCGCGCTGCCGCTGCGCGAGCATACCGACCTGCCGGAACCAACCATCGAATTGATGGTCAAGATCAAGCTGGAACTCGTCGGCCTGCGCGAACACGCGACCAAACTCCCGTCCGAAATCTCCGGCGGGATGAAAAAACGTGCCGGCCTGGCTCGGGCGTTGGCGCTGGACCCGAAAATCCTGTTTTACGACGAACCCTCCGCCGGGCTGGATCCGGTGACCAGTGCCGAGATTGATGAGTTGATTATTCAGCTCAACAAGGTGTTGGGCGTGACCAGTGTGGTGGTGACGCACGAGATGGATTCGGCGTTTCGCATCGCCGACCGGATGGTGTTGCTGGATCGGGGTAAGTTCATCGTCTCGGGCTCGCCGGACGAGATGAAGAACTCGACCGATCCATTGGTGCGACAATTCGTCTACGGGCTGACTGAAGGCCCGCTGACCGAGCGGAAACGTACCGGTGCGTATGAGAGTGATCTGTTGATGGAAAACATTTAGGTGGGCGAAACATGAACTACGACAAAAACGCATTCAAGGCCGGGCTTTTCATTGTCGCCGCGATCGGGCTGTGTGTCGCGATCCTGGTCGCGATCAAAGGCACCGGCGCGTTTTTCGATCCGATGCAAAACCTGACTGCGGAGTTTGAACTGACCGAAAACGTCGGCGGATTGACGATCGGGGATGCCGTGCGCGTCGGCGGGGTGAATCAAGGACGCGTTACCGATGTGCGATTTGTTGCTTCCGATGCCAACGGCGCGTCGCATCGCTATCACATCGATTTTGCGCTGCCGGCGCGGTTTGATATTCGCCGCGACGCGATCGTTCAGGTCGAACAGGGACTGACCGGAACGTCCAATCTCAACATCAGTGCATTCGGGACAGGATTGGCTGCCAAGCCCGGCGATGTACTCGATGGGCAGGGGGCAACGCTGGCGCGGATTCTTGATCGCGCACCACAGGTGGTCGACACGCTCAATGACACGCTGGCCGAGGCACGCGGGGCGATCGGAGATATTCGCCAGCAGGTTGGCCCGGTGGTCAAACGCTACGATTCCACGATGGAGCGGGCCGATCAGACGCTCACCCACGCCCGCGATATTTTCGGCGACACCAAGACCGACATCCGCACCACGATCGGCAATCTCAGCACCGCGACAGGGACGCTAAAGGAACGGCTGCCGGTCACGTTTGAGAAAGTGGATCAGTTCCTGACCAAGACAACCGCGACGATCGAAAGTGCCAGTGGGACGCTTGCCGACATCCGCGTCTCTGCCGCCAACGCCAAGGATGTCACCGCCGAGGTCAAGTCGATCCTGATCCGCAATCGATCGAAGATCGACAACATGCTCACCGGCCTGCGCGATACCAGTTCGAACCTGGAGAACGCCAGCGCGGAGATTCGGCGCAGTCCATGGCGATTGCTGTATCAGCCCAAGGCCGACGAATTGTCGAACCTGAACATATACGACTCGGCTCGTGAGTTTTCCGAGGCCGCCACCCGCCTCAACGACGCCGCTACCGCCGTCCGCGATGCCGCCAAAGACCCGACGCTCAGCCCCGAACGGATGAAAGAACTGCTCGACTCGCTCGATGCATCGTTCGAGAAGTACCGGAGCGTCGAATCCAAGCTCTGGACCGCCGTCAAATAGCCGTATTCAAGTGGAAGTCACTTCAGGTCGATGTTATAATCAATATTATACCACGAAGAATGAGGTGATTTTTATGCAGACGTTGACGGTTCGCAAAATCGGTAATTCGTATGGGGTGATTTTGCCCCAGGAAGTCCTGTCGCAACTGGGTGTTCAGGAGGGCGACAAGCTCAGTCTAACGCCCGCGTCGGGAGGTTTTGAGGTTCGACCCGCTGATAGCGACTTCGGTCGCGCGATGAAGATCGCCACCGAAGGGATGGAGCGCTACCGCAATACGCTCCGCGAATTGGCCAAATAGGGGAGAACCATGACTGACGATCCGATCTGGCTTACCAGTGAAATGGTCATTGCCATCCACGAACAGATGATAATCAAGTTCGGCGGACTCGGCGGCGTGCGCGATCGGGGACTGCTTGATTCCGCCCTTGGCCGACCACGCCACCTCTTCGCCTACGGATCGACCGACTTGATCGATCTGGCGGCAGCATACGCGTTCGGCATCGCCAAGAATCATCCATTCCACGATGGCAACAAACGCACAGCGTTCATGGGTGCGTATACGTTTCTCGGCCTGAACGGTATCCAACTCACCGCCCCCGAACCCGAGGCCGCCGTTGCGACGTTGGGGTTGGCGGACGGGTCAATCCCCGAAGACGGCTTCGCCGCGTTCTTGAAAGACTTCACCGTTGGTAAGGAATGATCTGAATTGTAGCGGGAGGGATAGCCTACGCCGCTCTGGGCAGGAAAGTGGCCAGCGGGCGGGGGAGTTGTTTGATCCCGCGGCGCATTGCCTTGGCGACCGCGTATTCCATCGAGCGGGCCACCCGCGTCTGCACGCGTGCGTCGGGTTCGACGCCGTGCCTTTTCATTTCGCGGATCGCCCAGACCCAGGCGTGATATTCTTCCTCGCAGCGGCGTTTATAGGTCGAGAAGCCGATCACATGGTGCCCGACCTCGTGTAGAAAGATCGCCAGACTGATCGGGCTCTTCGGTTGCGGCGATTCGATCCAATTAATCGCCCGGCCATCATGGAAATAGACGCGCCACGCACATCCGGTCATCGACGTACGCCATCGGCGTACGCGAATGTCGTACCGCTTCTTGGTCGCTTCGACTATCTGCCCAAAATCCGCCATAGCTGACCGTTTCATCGGCAACTCATTCAACCTGAATGAATCGCCAATGAAGAGATGGGGCGTGAGGGTTGTTTTGCGATGACGCATTTCAGTACTGATACGCCCGCGCGGGCGGGGCGGGTCGTTTGCGGGTACAATTTTTCGCGTGGATTATCGGCTGTCGATCATTCTCTGTCTGCTGGCGATCCTGTCGGCGTCGACGCTCATGATGGTGCAATTACTCAGGCGTCATACGACCGGCCGTGAGCGGTTCGGGATGTGGGAGTGGTCGGTCAATCGCCGTTTCAAGCGTGGCAAAGCCGGGCCGATCGTGATTGATGGATTGGAGGATGTTGATCACACCCTCCGTGCCGTCGAGCATTACCGTACGCGTGACGGCACGCGCGCGATCGTCAAACTCCATTCACTCAGCGCCTCGGGCACCGTGCGAACGTGGCATCTGCTGATCGATCAACTCGAACACTATTCGACGCCCATTGGTCTGCGTCCGACAGGGGCGAAGGTGAGTCTGATTGATCTGATGAATCTGCAACTGATGCCCAAGTTGTCGCTGGAGGTTCGGTTTGCCGTGTATGCGTTGCGCGTGATCGACGCACGCGAGCTTGCCGCCGGTCCGGCGCGAGCGTTGTTACCGCCGGACATTGGACTGATCCGCAGTGCGGATCAATTGATCCTCGATTTTACCGCTCGTCCGTTCGATCCCACCGAGTTTGACCGCATGATCGCGGTCGCGGATCAAGTGCGGGCGGTCGTTTGATATGCTCGTTTGGCAAGATGGGCGGTCCTGTCTGTTTTTGACACATTAAGGACTCTCTGATACAGTTTTTCGTCTACCATTGGCCGGATACCCAAGTGGTTTAAGGGGAGGGATTGCAAATCCCTTATTCGTGGGTTCGAATCCCACTCCGGCCTTTGATCGTCCAAATGCCTCGCTTGCTTCCGAGCCTGCGGGGCTAGAACTGTTTGTCCACGGAGCGCGAAAAGACCATGAACGAATCCACTGTCGCATCGATTAATGAACGTGCCGCTGAAGAGTATTTCAAGAAGGCGCTGGACGCCGAAAAAGAAGGCGCTCACGAACGTGCCATCGATTTCTACGAGCGGGCGTTGTCTGAAAACCCCGATCACGATCTGGCATGTTTCCACCTGGCGGTCCTGTATGACCGCCGCGCTGAAGACGCCAAGGCGATCGAGTTGTACGAGCGCATCTGCACATCCGAACCGGTGCATCTGAATGCACTGCTGAACCTGGCGGTGCTGTACGAAGATAACAACATGTACGATGAGTCGCGTCGCTGCCTGCTGGCGGTGGTGCGGACCAATCCGAATCACCCACGCGCCCGATTGTTCATGAAGGATGTGGAATCGGCCCGGTCGATGTACTTCGACGAAGACGATCGCACCCGTGGCGCTCGTAATGCGGCACTCGAAGTGCCGATCAGCGATTTTGAACTGTCCGTTCGCAGCCGCAACTGCCTTAAGAAGATGGACATCAAGTCGCTTGGCGATCTGCTTCGCGTTACCGAGCAGGAACTGCTTAGTTTCAAGAATTTTGGCGAAACCAGCCTTAATGAAATCAAGCAACTGCTGCAGGTCAAAGGTCTGCGTCTGGGCCAAAGTGCCGAAGGCGCCACCGCCGTCCTGTCGGCCGCTGTGGCACCGGCGCGACGTTCGACGGCATCGACCAGCGATGTCCCGTCGGAGATCGTCGATCGGCTCGTGACCGACATGGAACTGTCCGTCCGTTCGCGTAAAGCCTTGCAGCGCCTGAACATCCAGACGGTGGGCGAGTTGATTTCGCGCACCGAAGATGAGTTGCTCGGCTGCAAGAACTTCGGGCATACCTCGCTGAATGAGATCAAGCAGGCGCTGTCCACGATCGGCGTGAGCCTGCGTAAACTGGAAGTCGAACACTGATCACGGACGAATCGGGGTGGCGATTTGCCGCACCGGTTCAGGATTGCCGGTTGATACGCCGATGCGCGAGACTTGCAAATTGGCGCGGTTTAGGGAAATTAGACAAAGAAGCGAAGGATCGATTCCTTCGCATGTACAACTCTTGCATGCATGGAGGCAAGCACATGAAGCGATTCCTATCGATGGCCGGTCTGGTGTCTTTCGCGATGCTCACTGGCTGTGTCCCGGTCGAAAAATACAACGCATTGAAGATGGAGAACCGAACCCTCGAAGAGGGTCTGGCGACCGCCCGCGCCGAATCCGGCGAGCAGCGCGCCCGCGCCGATGCGCTGGATGCACAACTCAAAGCGCAAAATGCGACCGGTGGTGACATGGCGGGGCTGGTCAACAATCTCAACCAGCGACTCGCCGCCAAGCAGTCGGAATTGGATGAGTTGAACAAGCGTTACGCCGAGGCGATCGCCAAGGCCGGTCAGGCCGGTTCGCTCCCGCAGCCACTGACTGATGAGCTGGCGAAGTTCGCCGCCGACAATCCTGATCTGGTTACCTTCGAGAACGGCATCGTCAAGTTCAAGAGCGACGTGACGTTCGATCTGGGCGATGCGACACTCAAGCCCAAGGGCAAGGAAGTGATCGCGAAGTTTGCGACGATTCTGAACTCGCCCAACGCCAAGGGCTATGAATTGCTGGTCGCCGGCCACACTGATGCGACGCCGGTGAATAACCCCGCGACGATTCAGAAGGGTCACAAGAACAACTGGTATCTGTCGTCTCACCGAGCGATCTCGGTTGGCGATGAGTTGATCAAACAGAACGTCGGTGCGCAGCGGTTGGGTGTGGTTGGCTATGCCGATCAACGTCCCGCCGCCAGCAACGCGACCGAGAGTGGCCGCGAAGCCAACCGTCGGGTCGAAGTGCTTATTCTGCCCACGCAGGTTCGCACCACGCCCGCCCCGGCACCGGCGACTCCTGCGGTCAAACCCCCGGCC
This sequence comes from Phycisphaerae bacterium, assembly GCA_041740275.1. Lineage (GTDB taxonomy): Bacteria > Planctomycetota > Phycisphaerae > Tepidisphaerales > Tepidisphaeraceae > BPJO01. The sequence continues at coordinate 964 of JBGSMH010000248.1, read as the reverse complement.
AATAACAAAGATGCTGGCGGTGCGAACGTCCCGCCGCCTTCTGCACCTTCGAACGTGCCGAGCGACAACAAGTAGTCGTCGCGGCATTTCCAATCGAAGCGCAAAAAAAATATGCCGGGCCACATTGTGGGCTCGGCATTGCGCATGCTGTGGCGCTGATAAATCGTCACGCCTATGTCTGATCTTAGGCAGGCACTTTCTGTAAGTGTAATTTTCCGCTCGCACAACTGACCCGATCTCGGCCGGCATCCTTTGCGGCGTAGAGCGCGGTATCGGCACTGGCCATCAATTCATCCGCACTGGCGCTGGGGCAACTGGAAAGCGATGCCAGGCCGATCGACATCGACACGCCCAGCGGACGCTTGAGCATCTGGGCCGAGGCATTCTTGAACTCGTAGCGAATGCGATCGACGACAATCTCCGACTCTCTGGCGCTGGCGTGGGGCAGTAGCAGCACAAACTCATCCCCGCCGTACCGGGCCGCAATGTCGCCGCGACGCAGGTTGGTCTGAATGATCTTGCCAGTCAGCACCAGCAGTTGATCGCCCACCGCGTGGCCGAAGCCGTCATTAAGCTGCTTGTAGCCGTCCAGGTCGATCATCACCGCAGACAGATCGTGCCCGTAACGCTGGCTTTCGGCAAAAAGCTGATCCAGCACCTTGCTGAAGTGCCGCCGATTATAAAGCCCCGTGAGCGGATCTGTGGCGGCCATCTGCTCGACACGCTTAAGCGAATCCTGCAATTGTTGATTGGTTGCCTGCACATCCGTCAGGGCTTTTTCCAAGCTGTCACGGAGCGTTTCGTTTTCGACCCGCAGTTTGGCGACGGTCAGATTCTTTTCGATCACCAATGGGATGGTGAACATGTAATCGCCCACCTTGACGACGTAATCGGTCGCGCCCTTACGGATCGCTTCGGCGGCCATTTCCCCGGAGTTTTCGCCGGTGACCATGATCACCGGCTT
>JBGSMH010000247.1:0-16445 GCA_041740275.1 Phycisphaerae bacterium | reverse complement strand
GGGGGATGGACTTCGTTCCCGAACCAACTGGCACCTATCGGCATGAGTTGCCCGGGACCGCACACGTCTCCCCAGGTGAACGGCGCTGAGGGGAAGACCTGTAGATGTGTTGCTGACGCGGGGTCGTGGACCCTTACTTGGGCCGCAGCAGGGAGCGCGGGGTGGGTGCGCCAAACAACCTTCCCTTCGACTTTCCATCCCTGGGGAACAAGAAAAGAGACGGCGTCGCCCCCGATAACGTCCGGATCCTGGATGCTTGCCCTTCGCAAGGTGAGTGCCGGCGGTTGTTCTGCAAGCACCCACGCTGGCACCGCCAGCCACAGGCTCATGATGAGGATTGCCCCAATCCGTACCGACCGAATGAAACCAGTACGCAACATGGCCGATTCCTTTCCGATGTGATCGGCATCGAATCGCCACACATACGCGATGAGCAAGACCTGTCTTGCAGACGCACCTGACAATCTCAAGCAAAGCGACTCGGTGCCTTACCGCTCCTGTAATGATAGCGATGGCGGGATACGGTGGATGCGGCATATTGTCGCAAACACTCTCGCCAGAAGGTGATTTGGAGGGTCCGAACAGCCCCTCTCACGTTCCAGGCGCTAGCGGGTCGTGAGAGCGTTTGAGGTCCTCCAGCGGAACCCCGTCCAACGCCACCACACTCAACCCCGTGTCCCGCTTAAGGTCGATCGTTGTATCCACCACCGACTCCCCCGATGCATCCAGCCGTTTCACCGTCGGCTGGAACGGCGCATAGGCGTTAAAGCCCGTTACCACCGCGATCGACTGGTCAGAAAGCGTCACCCGACGCCCCGGTGAGAATGGCGGGACCACCTGGGGCAAAACCGCCAGCACTTCAGGATCAAACCAACCGGCAAACCGCGTTTGCAAGGCGTGGATCACGGCATAGTTGGTCAAACGCGAAGCGCCGGGACCGGATCGAGCGACCCGATCGAATACGTCGGCGACGGTCAGGATGCGGGCAAAACAGTGGATCTGCGAGCCGGACATCTCGATGGTATTTTCGCCTCGGACGAGACGCGGAAAGCCTTTGCCGTCAAACCGCTGGTGGTGGTGCAGGATGGCCGCTGCGGTTGTGGCGTCGGTCCCGCCTCGCACCATTTCGTAGCCGATTTGTGTGTGCTTTTGCCACTCGGCGGTCTCGGTCTCGCTTTTGGGCGGATTGAGCGAATGATACTTACGAAGCGGTTCGGCCAGCTTGGTCTTGCCGATATCGTGCAACATCCCCGCCACGCCCAGACTCGTCACGTCCTTGGCGACCTGCGCCGGCAGTCGGGCACGCTCGCGGATCAGGTACGCATCGAGCTTCAGCCCCAGCGTCAGTGACAGGTGCGCCACCGATGTCGCGTGCTCCACCTCATCGTCGCTGGTGTTCAGCACATCCAGCAACATCGCGTTTTCAGGCCGACCCAGCATCGTTTTGATCAGCGATCGGGTCGCCTCGACGTAGGCGGTGTATTTGACGACCGGATTGGCACTTTTTTCGTTGTCGGCGATCGCGTTCTTGACCTGCTGATAGACTTCCCGCCGCTCCGGGCTCATCTGGGCGATGATCAGGCTGTCCAGATCTTCCAAACCGGGAAAATCGACGCAGATTTGGGTCACGCGCAACGATTTGAGTCGCTCAATGATCGCCGGTTCCAGCACGAAACCGGCCTTGAGCAGTTCCTGACCTTTAATCTGCGGATTGACGACGCCCAAGGCGAGTTTCTGGCCCGGACGTGCTTCATTGACGGGAACGATCAACACTAGTTCGATATTGTAGCATTCGGTGCCCGTTCCTGCCCGTGTGAATTTTGCTTAATATCGTACGATTGATAATCAATCGCCGGACAGGTAGGGTTTCAGGCATGAGGCCCATATTTCAAATCGTGCGGAGTCTGGCTTTGTCACTGATGGTTGCCCAGATTTCGATGGCAGAAATGCGGGTGGCGCACGTGTTTCAGGACAACATGGTGCTGCAACGCGATCTGAAGGTGCCGGTCTGGGGCTGGACCGACGCCGGTGCTAAAGTGGCGGTGAAGTTCGCGGCCCAGGAGAAAACCGCTACCGCGGACGCCAAGGGGTATTGGATCGTCGATCTCGAGCCCATGCCCGCCAACGCCACCGGGCAATCGCTGGTGGTTCAATCCGGCAGCGACACAATCGAACGCAAGAACATCCTGATCGGCGAGGTCTGGGTGCTGTCGGGGCAATCGAACATGGCTCGCCCGCTTCGCAATGACGGGTTCGACTTCCCGTTTTTCAAGAAGTATTCCGACGATGCCGAGTATCCGCAGATCCGGTTCATCAATTTCGGTTTCGGCGTCTCGCCGACGCCGCTGGACGATATCGAACCGATCAGCCGCAAGAAGCCCGAACCGTGGCAAGTATTGAACAAGACGTCGTCTCAGCACGTGATGAGCATCGGATTCTTCTTCGCCAAGAAGATTCACAAGGATTTGAACGTTCCGGTTGGACTGGTGCAGGTGGCGGTGTCGGGAACGCCTCAGACGACCTGGATGGCAAGAGAAACACTCGAGTCGCTTCCGGGCGAAAAAGGCGCGGAGAACTACCACCAGCAGCTTTTCAACGGGCTGGAAAGTCGTCTCAAGGTCAGTTCCATGGGCGACATCAAAAGCTGGGCGGACTTTGAAACAGCGCTGAAAGCGTGGCGCAACGATCCAGAAGCCACCGAAAATAACTGGCCCGGCGCTGCCGCCAACGCGCTGCTATCTGACTATCCGTCCGTGCTCTACAACGCCAGAGTTCACCCGCTTGCGCCATTTGCGTTTCGCGGAATGCTCTGGCACCAAGGTGAAGCCGGCCCTGGCGGGAAATATGGTGAGCGGATGTTCGCGATGATCGAACAACACCGAAAACTCTTCAAAAACGATTTCCATTTCATCTTCGGAACCCTAACGCGAAATACAGACAGCCCACCGCCGATGGTGCCGACCTATAGCACGCATGCCGGGATCACGGCATCGATGATCGACGGGGATCGACTTTTCGCCAAAGACGGCAAGGGCACGCTGGTCAATTTCTTCGACATCGGCAACACCGGCGGCCACTGGGCGATGAAAGAAGAGGCCGGTCGGCGCATGGCGCTGGCTGCGCTGACCCTCGTGTATGGTCAGAAACACATTTACACCGGCCCGCAGTTGATCGAAGCCAAAATCACCGGCGCTACCGCCACCTGCACCTTCCGACACGTCGGTGAGGGACTCAAGTTTGAGCCATCAATCAACGGCATCAGCGGCGTGGTGGTGACAGGCAAGGACCGCACACCGGTTTGGGCAGATGTCAAAGTGGCCGCGCCCGACACGCTGGTGATCACCCATCCCCAGGGCGCGGACATCGCCGGGATCTTCTACGGGGCCTACCGCAATCCGCACGAAACGATCTTCAATAGCGACGGCTTCACCGCGTTCGCGTTCAACACCGGCATCGGCACGCCGCTCAAGGTCGAACAAACCACCCCGCTGCTGTCGATCGTCGGCGAGAAACCCGTAAAAGCCGATATGCACGTGGCGCACGTCCGTCGCAACGGCTACCTCGTCCGTGCCGTTGAGATCAAGGGACCGGAGCAGGGCACGCTCAAGTTGAAAGCGTTGATCCCGGCCGAATGGAAAGGCTTTGAAGTGCGCCTCGGCGATAAGGACGTCACGCCGCAAAAGACGCTGACTGAAAACGGCGCGACCTACATCGAGATCGACGCCCCGATCAACGGCGCATCGGTGATCATCGCCGAAAAAGGTCAGGCCGAGTCGTTTGCGAAAATTGATCGGTTTTGATGCGGTTCTGCAAAACATCTTGGACAGGCTTGCCTTCGATTCATTTAAGGATAAAATTGTCCTGTTATGAGTTTTCGAGGGATGAATTACTCCGCCGCCGACTTCGGACATAGTCCGCTGTTGGTGTTCTGGGAGACGACGCGGGCGTGCGATCTGGCGTGTCAGCACTGTCGGGCGTGTGCTCAGCCCAAGCGGCATCCCAAGGAACTCGACACTGCTCAATCGCTGCGATTGATCGATCAACTCAGCGACTTCCCCAAACCGCCGATGCTCATCCTGACCGGCGGGGATCCGCTCAAGCGGGAAGACCTGCATCAACTGGTCACCCACGCGGTCAAACGTTCGCTGCATGTCGCGCTCACCCCCTCGGCCACCCCGCTGCTGACGCGCGATGCGATCGCACAACTGCGCGATGCGGGCCTGGCGGGGATGGCTTTAAGCCTTGACGGGGCCGACGCCCAAACCCATGACCGTTTTCGCGGCGTCGCGGGCAGCTACGACAAGACCTTTCAAGCCATTCGCTTTGTGACTGACATGGGTTTGCATCTGCAAATCAACACCACTGTCGCCCGCGAAAATCTCCTGCAACTGGACACGATGGCCAACGATCTGGCGGGTATGGACATCAAAACATGGTCGGTCTTTTTCCTGGTTCCGGTCGGACGCGGGCTGATGGAAAAACGCCTGCTGGCAAGTGAATACGAGTCGGTTTTCGCCCGGCTGTGGCATCATCAGTCGCACCAGTCGTACCGCGTTAAGACGACCGAAGCGCCGCACTATCGAAGGTTTGTCAGTCAACACGCCCCGGAATCCGCCGCCCGAGCGGTGCTGGCGGCCCCGACCAATGATGGTCGCGGCGTGATGTTCGTCTCCCACACTGGCGATATCTATCCCAGCGGATTTTTGCCCAAACGCTGCGGCAAGTTTCCGGATGATTCGATCGTCGATGTCTATCAAAACTCCCCGATTTTCTGCGACCTGCGCGATCCTTCGAAATTAACTGGCAAGTGCGGCGTCTGCCCCTTCAATGCCGTCTGCGGCGGGTCGCGCGCCAGAGCCTACGCCGTCACCCGCGACTATCTGGCGGCCGAACCCGACTGCTGCTTTATCCCACCCGGGTATCAGCCCAACGACTCGGCCGCGCCAAAACGTTCGCTGTCCCTGCCCGTGCGGGGTAACGCCAACTGAAATCTTCGAAAGTTCCATCATGCTCAGCCTCAGTAACATTCTCTGCGATCAGATCAGCGGCACCGAAGACCTGCGTTACGGGCATCGACGTGCCGACGCCAACCGCGCCGACCCGACGCCACGGCCGGTGGTGGTTTGGGCACTGACCAAGGCGTGCAATCTCAAGTGCGTGCATTGCTATGCCTCTGCCACGCGCGAACCGGCGCCGGACGAACTAACCGACGACCAAGGTCGGGCGATGCTCGATGACCTGAAGAACTTCAACGTCCCGGCGGTCCTTTTCAGTGGCGGCGAGCCGCTGGTTCGCAAGAGCGCTCTTGACATGATCGGCTACGCCCGCTCGATCGGGCTGCGCTGTACGCTCTCGACCAATGGCCTGCTGATCGACGACCACGTCGCCGACCGGCTTGCCGAGACGGGGCTGCAATACGTCGGAATCAGCATCGATGGCGTGGAGGCACGCCACGACAAATTGCGCGGGCAAAAAGGCGCGTTTGTCGAGACTTGGAAAGCCATCGACCGCTGCCGATCGCGCGGGATCAAGGTGGGCGTGCGGTTCACGGTTCACGCACTGAATGAGGCCGACCTGGAGAACGTCTTTGACTTGTGTGATGAACACAACATCGACCGGCTGTGCGTGTATCACCTAGCCTATTCTGGGCGTGGGGAAAACATGCAGAAAGTCGATCTGAGCAGCCAGGAGACGCGCTGGGTGATGGACCGGATCATCGCGCGGGTGAAACACAATCAGGAGACCGGCCGGAACCTGGAATTGCTGACGGTGAGCAACCACGCCGACGCCGCTTATGTGATCTGGACACTGGAACAGACCGACCCGGCACGGGCGGCGCTATTGCGCAAGCGACTCGCCGGAACGGGTGGCAATCGATCCGGCCAGAACATCGCCGCGATCGACCCGCAAGGCGGCGTGCATTACGACCAGTTTAGCTGGCATTACACCTGCGGGAACGTGAAACAAACGCCGTTCAGTAAGATTTGGACTGACGCCAGCGACCCGCGGCTGGCGATTTTACGAGATCGCAAGCAACACCTGCCAGCGCGGTGTCAGGCGTGCCGGTTTGTCGATCTGTGCAACGGCAACCTTCGCACCCGCGCCGAATCCGCCACCGGCGACTGGCTCGGACAAGACCCCGGCTGCTATCTGCCCGACGAAGCGATCGCGCCCGTTGGGGCGTGATCACTCGATTTTATGTTCGGATTAGCGCTCAACCCACTGGCGAGCGTCCCTGTGCTGCGCGGTTGGCCATCATGCGATACCAGCGGGTCGGGGTGATGCCCGCACCTTGCTTGAATCGGCTGGTAAAGTGGCTTTGATGCGAAAAACCACAGGCATCGGCGATATCGACTAGTTCCTTGTCGGCATCGGCCAGCATCCGCTTGGCTTTATCGATCTGCAGACCGAACAGCATGTGTTTGGGCGTGATGCCGAACATATCGGTGAATCGGCGATGGAAATGGAACTGACTCAACTGCACGGATTTGGAGATCTGGTCGAGCGTCGGGCTTTCGTGGAAGTGTTCGACCATGAACTTGACCGCCAGCGTCAGGCGTGACAATTCGAGGTCGGCCTCGAACATTTCCGGTTTGAGCGAAGCCCAATCGTCAAAGACCGGGTGAATCGCGACGAAGATCACCCTGCCGTCGGCGAGGGCGGGGTAATGGTCAAACGAGGTCAATTCGACCGGCGTCAACACACCGCTGGTGCTGCCAACGCAGGTGCGTCCGCCGACCGGAGAGATCGGTTCGTCCTGGGCGAGTTGGCGGGTGACCAGATCGCGAATCTGGGCCGATGCGTACGAATCGAGCCGCGCCAGCGATTCATCGCCGAGGATGCACTGACCGTTGCCATCAAACGCGTAGACCGAGGTCGGACGCTCGGGGACAGCTTCGGATTTGCTTTGAACGTGGGTTCGGAAAAGTCGGCGAACTTCGTCGGCATCGTCCTGGGCGTTGATGGGCGTCCTGGCCTTGGACTGCTTGCGGCGCATGATCAGCACGACGCCGGGATAGCCGGCAAAGACGGGGGCATCCACGCGTACCGCCAGAACGGTCACCCATCCATACGAGAGCGGCGAATCGGTATCTTTGTGGTGAGACGCCTTGGGATCGACCGGATCGGGGGTGGAAACGCCGTTTTTGATCGCATTCCACGCCAGTTTGTCGACCGCATGGTTGTCGGCATGATAGCGACGAATTAATCCTTCATGGAGATGGAGCCGTCTACATACCTGTAACCCGCCACGCGGAAGGGTGGAAAGGACGACGACTTCATCACAGCCAAAACGGACTTGGAGATCGGCGCAAAAGTGCCTAAACCCTGCAATAGCAGGATTTTGCAAAGGAAGCGTCGCCGCCGGTGCGAACGATGCGATAGTCATGGGGTGCCTGGCAAGGGGCGATTTCGCGTCTGCCGCGTGTATCCACCACGACATCTTGTAGACGCGCTCCGCCGTTACTTAGACGCATCAACACGTTGCCGGTTAACAACATTCCGCATAAACCGTCCAATCCCTGCTACCGGACAATCCGCGGAAACTGTTGATAACTTTGCCTTAATGCCGGATTTATTGGCCGTTCAGGTAAATTCCGTACCCTTGGCATCGGAGTTGCCCTTCGTAATTCGCAGGCTTTTGGTACGCAACGCATGAATCTGATCCTGAACACCATCACCGCCTCCTGGGACCGCAAACTGCGGTTCGGCGTCTTGGCGCTGGCGACCTTCGCCGCCCTCTGCTAAACGCTCGCTTTCTACGCTCCCGACGCCAACGGTTTAACCTTATTCTCCCCCGGCAACAGGTATTCCAGCACCCGCGCTGAGCAGAGTACGCCCGGCATCCCCGCGCCCGGGTGCGTCCCGGCCCCGACGAAATAGAGCCCTTCGATCCCCGGTGCCTTGTTGTGGAATCGGAAATACGCCGACTGCGAGAAAATCGGCTGGATGCTGAAGCCCGACCCGTGCATCGTGTTCAGATTCTTCTCAAAATGGTTGGGCGTCACATAGAAATCATCGCAAATCGACTCCGATAACCCCGGCAAACACGTCCGCTCGAGATACTTGACAGTCGCATCCCGCAACACCGGCCCCATCTTCTCGTAATCAATCCCGCTCTGCAGATTCGGTACTGGCACAAGGCAATAAAAACTCTCGCATCCATCGGGAGCCATCGACGGATCGGTACACGTCGGGCGATGCAGGTAGACTGACAGGTCTTCGAGTTCAAGATCAAACTTATCGAACAGGCGGTAGATCAGTTCCTTGTACGATTCGCCGAGCACGATGGTGTGGTGGGCGATGTCGGGATAGAGCTTTCGTGTGCCGAAGTACAAAACAAACAGACCCATGCTGTACTTGAGGCCACCGAACGAAGGCGGCCGCTTGCCCTTGCTGTCATCCTGCTTCTCCAACCGCCTCGCGGCCAGGCCGTGGCGGTGCTTGGGGTCGATCAGGTGCATGTAGGCGTGCGGAGCGTCGGCGTTGCAGACGACGACGTCGGCGTCTAGCTGCTCACGCGAGGTCGCAACGCCTTGAACCCGGTTGAACCGAGTCTTTGACTGCCAGTTGGAATACTCCTCCCCATACCCGGGGCGGGGCCGCGCCGGATCGATTCGTATCTGCGTCGCTTCCTCCCACAATCTCAGTTCAATCCCCACCTCCTCCATCAACCGCCCCAGCGCCGCCACCAGCGCGCCCGTGCCGCCCATGGCGAACTGTACGCCCCATTGGCGTTCGAGGTATGCGATCAGCGAATAGATGCTCGTTGTGTTGAACGGATTGCCGCCGACCAGAAGGGGTTGGAAGGAGAACACCCGCCGCAGCTTCTCGTTTTGGATGTACTTGTTGGTCATCTGCGTGACCGTCTTGTAGTTGCCCAGGCGGATGAGGTCGGGCGCGCACTTGATCATCGACCAGATGGTGTGGAACGGCTTGTCGCCAAGCTCCACAAAGCCGATGTCAAAAATCTTCTTGGTCTGCTCCAGCAGTCGCAGATATCCCTCGGCGTCCCTGGGTTCGATCTTGCGGATCTCGGCTAGCGTCTGCTCAAGCGTGCCGCCATAGTCAAACGTTGAACCGTCGGCGAACTGGATGCGGTACCACGGATAGACATCGCGAAACTCGATGTAATCCTCGCGCTTCTTGCCGAAGAGATCGAACAACTCATCAAACAAGAACTTGGCGGTGATGACGGTAGGCCCGGCGTCGTGGATGAAGCCGTTACGTTCGTACTGATACGCCCGCCCGCCGAGTTTGTCCTGCTTGTCGATAAGTGTGACGTCATACCCACGGGCGCGAAGCCGCAAAGCGGCAGCGATCCCGCCGAAACCGGCACCGATAACGATTGCTTTTGGCATTGGTGAATTGATTCACCACGGAGACACGGAGAGCACGGAGATGTTTCTGAGTTGATCTCCGTGTTCTCTGTGTCTCCGTGGTAAACTCCTATTTCTCCACTTTAATGTCCGTGAAGTAGATGCGGCGCTTCTTGTCGTCGCTCACATGATTGGTCGACAGGACCAGGCCGTTGAAATCCTTGTAGTCTTCCCAGGTGAAGCCGAGTTTCTTCTCGGCATTGGGGCGATAGACCCAGTGAGCGATCTGATTGGTTAGCACGTTGATCGACAAATCGTATTGATCACCAGGCGTAAGGCCCACGCCGGCGAAGCTCATCGTCACGTTGGCACTAGGCGGGACTGCGCGGCTTATCGCCAATGGACCGAACTGCACCCCGCCATCCTTCAGCTTCAACGGCATCAGCAGCCAGTAGCTGTCGTTGGTCCACTGCTGATATCCCGCGGCCGGTTCCTGCTTGGCAAGGTCAACCGTAACCGGGGCGGTGTTCTTGATCTTGTCGGTCACGACATCGGTGTTGGCGGCGATGTCCCACTTGTGCGCACGACTGACGACCTGCTTGCCGTCGTCCTCGACATTGAACGTAAACTCGATCACTTTCACACTCGCCCAGACATCGCTGCCAGCCGTCTTCATCACCTTATCGATCACCGCTTCGGTCGCCGGATCGATGGGGGCGGGGCTATTCGCAGGCTGAGTCGCAGGCGAGGCAAGCAGTAACGCCGAGAGCAAAATCGTCTTGAACATGGATTCCTTCCTTCTTCGATTCCCGAATATTCTAGGCCGCCGATCGAGCGGGCGTGGCGAGGGCGTCGATGCGTTTTTGCAGATCGGTCAATCGGGCAACGTGTCGTTCGATCGGTTGAAGCAACTGCTGCGTCCATGCCAATACGTTCGCCGCCGGGTGGTCGGCGTCGGTCGAGCGCGACAACGCCCGATCCGCCAGACGATAGGCCAGCCACCGCAGCCACATCCACAGTGCGACAAAATAGACCACCAGCACACCCAAACTTTGTATAAGGTATTGTGCGCCAAGGACTTGCACGACTTTCAAAATTGTCGCGCGGGTCATGTCGATCGCGCCCCCCGCCAGCACAATTTCCAGGATCGGCTGAATGATCGGGAACCACAACACCACGCCGATGGTCAGAAACGGTGCGATCAATCGCGTCAGCCATGACGGCTTGGCCAGTGATTTGAGCAAAGTCGCGCGGTGCGCGTCGATGGCATGATCGGTTTGCCGCTCCAGCGTCGATGCCGCCCGCGAAGCAGAGTCGGCCTCCCACAGCTTTTGGTGGCCATAGAGCGACATCACCATCGAACTGCGCTGAGACAAATCCGAAAAAACGCCTTTGATGTGATCGGTCAGACCGCGGCCGCTGAGCGTCACGACCGCTGGCGATGACGCCCCGCCGGCGCGAATCATCGACACCACCGGTCCGAGTGTCGCATCGATCACATTCACGATCGGCCAGTGCGAGAGGCGCTTTCGCACCACCGGTTCAATGACGCCCGACCGCACCGCCGGGTCCTGCGAAAGCCGTGCGGTGATCTGATCGACCAAGGGCTCGCTCAGTCGCGACGCACACAGCGACTGCGCCTCATCATACAACCGCTCGGCGGCGCTCAGTTGCTGGGCAACCCCGGCCTGTCGCACCCAATCGACGATCGATGCACGCTGTCGGTGGGTCGCCAATTGACGGGCGTGCCGCACGATCTCGCCCGACCGCCTGGCCAGCACGCGCTTGGCTAATGCGGGTAAATCGAACGCATTACGATCCCGCCTATTGACGGCAAACACCGCCGGCCGATCTGTCAGCCCGCATGTCCGCGCGACGCGCTGGGCATAATCCGATTTCAGCTCCGCCACCGCCTCCGCCCCGTGACGATTGGCCAGTTGATCGGACTTGGTCAGCACAAACAGAAAGTTTTCCGGCGAGTTGCCTTTGGCGACCTTGCCCAGCAATTGCAGCGGCTCGCGGTCGGCGTATTTCTCGATGCTCTGCACCCAGATCGGAAACAACATCAGCCGTAAAAGCCGGTGCGTCAGTTGCACATGCTCGGCGTAGACACTGTCGATATCCGGCAGATCCAACAACACCCGCGATCGCGCATCGGCCACATCATGCTCGATCAGATCAAACTGATCCGGGATCTGCTCATCCATCATCGCCCGCACGGCGTTTGCGTCATCGCGATGCACATAAGCCAGCGCGCGGGAGGTGCCTTCGCCAAAGGATGTCACGCGTGCGACATCAATTCCCAATAGCGCGTTGATGAGTGAACTTTTGCCGACGTCCTTGCCGCCGATCACGCCGATGAGGTGGATCGAATCGTCGCTGCGGGTTTGCAGGAGTGGGGCCTGATCGCTCGACCAATCGGGGACCGGCGCGCCGGTGAGCGCGACGACCTCGTCGATGAGTTGTCGATCCGCTTCGTTCACGGCTCTTACTTTCCCCGCAGTCGCCCGCCGATGCAAACGGGCTTACGGCGCGGCAAACAGCTTCTCGTAGGGGTTGTTGCCGGGCGTGACGGTTTTCACAGTCGCCTTGACGATCTCCGGCGGGGTAGTCGGGCGATCGTTTGCCCCCACCTCATGAGCGGCCAGCTTATCGATGGTGGCGACGCCGTCGACGACTTTGCCAAATGCGGTGTATTTGCCGTCCAGCGCCTTGGTCTGGGCATAGTCCAGACAGATGAAGAACTGGCTCGACGCAGAATTGGCGGCCTCGGAGCGGGGCATCATGCCCTGGCGTTCCAGCGGATCGCCCTGGCGAGCCATCGACAGCACGCCCTTGGTGTGTTGCCGATCATTAAACTCCGCATCAATCATGTAGCCCGGCCCGCCCGTGCCGGCGCGCTTGGGGTCTTTGCCCAGCGGATCGCCACCTTGGACGACGAATTTCTTGACGATCCGGTGAAAGACCTGCCCGTCAAAATATCCCTCTTCGGCCAGCTTGAGGAAGTTGTCCACGGTGTTGGGTGCGACGTCGTAATAGAACGCCATCGTCATCTCGCCATCACTGGTCTTCATCGACAGGTAACGAAGCGGCTCAACCCGATACACCAGCGGCCCGGGCTGAGTGCCCGGGCGCTTGTCAGTGCGAATCTGCACGACCAGCGGCGTTCCGACAAACTCCGGCAACTGCTTGCCCGCTGGCACCGCGTACAGGATATACGTCCCGGCCTGGGCGGCGGGGAAAAGCTGCTTCAGATCGACCTGCTTCTCGCCCTCCACCTTCGTATCCGCCTGCGTATCGACGGCACGACCCAGAAAATCGACCAGCACCAGCGACAGCGGTGCCGTCGCCTTCACATTGACCGTCACCGGCTGCTCCGGGGCGTACCACAGCTTGGTCGGAAAGAGAATCGAAAACAGAAACAGGGTTGAGGCAAGCACTTCGGTCATATCAGAATCTCCAAGTCATCAAGTCAAAATCGTCTATTCCTACCGCGTTATACTCAGGCCGCGCGAGACTGTTGGCAAGCAGGCGCTATCCGTGCAGGCTTGATAGGTCAGCCGCAGCGGGATGCTCGTGCCGGGCGTGGGCGGGATTTTCAGCGTCACCAGGATTCGCACCTTGCCCTCCAGGACGGCCTGTTCCTCATCCGAATACCCATATTTCCTCCGCACGGGCGGCGGGACGACGATGTGCTCGATCACGTCCATCGGCGATTCCAGACTGGTATCCGATGACAGATGATGCCCGTCGGCGATGTTCAGTTCCACCAGCACCTGCCGATCGCCGCGGAAGGAGGATTTGATATCCACCACCTTCACTGCCGTCGCCTGAGGCATGTCGATCTTGATCGCCGACGATCCTTCGACCGGCTCCATCCGGATATCGCCATGATTTTGAACAAACTGCAATACGGCTTGAACGATGGTAGACATCGCTTCGCCATGATGTGTTGCCTGAAAGGCAAAGACGCCGATCGCGCGTGCGGCGACCTCGGTCATGCCCAGCGAATTGCACACCATCGCCGCGATCGCGTTACCCGCAGGTAATGGCGTGTCCTGACCGATCTTCTGCCGGACGATCAAGTCCTTCGCATTGGCATCGGAAAAATAAAACCCGCCTTTGTCGGTGTCCTCAAACCGATTGCGCATCACCTGCGTCAGGCGTTTGGCTTCGTCCAGACACCACGGGTCATGGGTGACCCGGTGCAAATCGATCAGCGTCTGAGCCAGTTGAGCGTAATCATCCAAAAAAGCGGCGTGCTTATTGACCCCATCGCGACTGGTGCGCCACAGCCCGGCGTCGTCGGTGGCATGATTCTGACAAAGGAAGTTCGTCGCCGCCCGGGCGGCCTCCAGATACCGAACCTCTCCAAACACATCCCCGGCGTGCGCCAGGGCGCGGATCATCATCGCGTTCCAATGAGTGATGATTTTCGTATCCAATAGCGGCTTCTTGCGGGTCTCACGCTGCGCATAAAGCGAATGTCGCATCTGCACGATCTCCGGATCGCTTTCGTGCTCCGGCCCGGCAGGTAGATGCAGCACGCTAGCGGTCGGCGCTCCGTTGCCGTGATGCGGGTCGGCGAAATTGGGCCCGCGATCCATCCCGTACACCGCCGCGAAGCGCGCCGCCTGACGCGGCGTCAGCACGGCCTCAAGCTGATCCATCGTCCATAGATAATTCTGCCCCTCCTGCGCATCGACCTCGGCATCAAACCCGGTGTAAAATGCACCTTCGGGCGAGGTCATTTCCCGCAAAACAAAGTCAAAAATGCCCCTCGCCACCGTCTGGTAACGCGGCTCATCAAAAACCCGCGACGCCTCGGCATAGACCCAGCCGAGCATCGCGTTGTCGTACAGCATGATCTCAAAATGCGGGATCAGCCATTGCGCGTCGGTCGAATACCGATGAAACGCCCCGCCCAGGTGGTCGCGAATCCCCCCGTTGGCCATCGCATCGAGCGTGTGCCGCAGCGGTTTTTCGATGCTCGAGGTGTCATTCCCCACCGCCCGCTGGTAGTTGATCCAATGCAGGAGCAGTTCGAGCAACGTCTGACGCGGAAACTTGGGGGCGTTCCCAAACCCGCCGAACTGCGGCTCGTAATCGTTGATTGAGCGATCGACCAGCGCCTCGACCCAGCCGGTGCTGAAGGTGATCGGCTGATCCGGTTCGGTCGGTCCCGAAAGCTCTTCCAAAACGCCTTGCAGTTTATTGCACGTTTCTTCGATTTCCTTGCGGCGGGTGTCGTAGGCGTCGGATAGACCCTGCAGAATACCCGGAAAACCCGGCCGACCCTGCACATCGTGCGGCGGGAAATAAGTCCCGCCAAAAAACGGCTTCAGATCCGGCGTCAGCCACACACTCATCGGCCAGCCCCCCTGCCGGGTCATCACCTGCACCGCAGTCATATAAAGCTGATCAACATCCGGCCGTTCTTCGCGATCGACCTTGATGCAGACGAAATGCTCGTTCATCAGCTTCGCGAACTCTTCATTCTCAAAGCACTGCCGTTCCATCACATGACACCAATAGCAGGTGCTGTACCCGACGGAGAGAAAGATCGGTTTGTCCTGCCTCCTGGCCGCTTCAAAGGCTTCTTCGCCCCAGGCATACCAGTCCACCGGATTGTGCTGGTGCTGCTGAAGATACGGCGAGGTTTCGTTGGCGAGTCGGTTGGTACGCATAGACTGGATGATAGGGGCAGAATCGCGTTCGATGAATCGACAGGAATGAATAAAAACACGCACGTCGCATTCTTGAGCCGATTCCCCTGTCGACTGCCCACCGCCCACTCTTCCCCGCCCCATTCCAATAATTTCCCCCTCCACGCCCGGCAATCGCGGTTGGGTCATTTTGGGGGGTGTTTCCGATACACTCCCGCCGCGCGTGCGAGAAATCCAGAACAGAAGCGACTGGTAGGTAAGTGCCTCGCGATCAATGTGATCGATTCGATGCTCAAATCCAGAGCGCGTTGAACGCCGCGAAACGCGGTCGGTTAGCAACTGCCTCGCGGAACCGACCCTAGCCGCAATCGCCAACACCTGATCGACTTTGCTCGCGAACTGAGTACACTGACCTCGTGAATGTCGACGAAGTCAAGAAAATGCTGGCTGACCTCGAATCCGATCGGGCCGAGCGAACGATATCGACAACGGACACGAATAAATTCGCGGAAGCCATCTGCTCGTTTTCAAATGATCTGCCAAACCATCAGAAGCCCGGCTATCTGTTCGTAGGTGTTACAAACGATGGGTTGCCGAGTGGTGTGGAAGTCTCGGATCAACTGCTGCAGAATCTCGCTGCGATTCGTGACCAAGGCAACGTCATTCCCTTGCCGCGAATGAACGTCGAGAAGGTGTTGATCGACGGAACTCCGATCGCCGTCGTAGAAGTGTTTCCATCCGATCTTCCACCGGTACGCTACAAAGGTCGTGTCCATATCCGAGTTGGACCGCGTCGGGGCATCGCCAGTGAGGCTGAAGAACGTGCGTTGAGCGAGCGCCGCGCGCACACGCTTCGGACTTGGGATGCGCGCCCCTGCGTTGAAGCGATGATCGACGACCTCCAACTCGACGTGTTCCTAACGACGTATCGAAGCGTCGCAGTCGATCGTAGGGTGATTGAAGAGAACGGCCGGTCGATTGAACTGCAACTCGCAGCCCTACGGTGCTATGACCTGAAAGCGCAGCGCCCCACGAATGCGGGAGTCCTACTGTTCGGAAAGGATCCACAGAGCTTTTATCCGGGTGCCTACGTTCAGACCGTGCGATACGCCGGGACGGACAGCGCGACTGAAGTACGACAAGAGCGTCGGATCACCGGCGACTTCCTTACGATGCTTCGAGCTTTGGACGAGATCAGCGAAGACCGGGCAAACGCTAAGCCGATCGCCACGTCATCAACGGCGGAGACGATCGCCTACGCATATCCTCCTAAGGCCATGCATGAATTGCTTGTCAATGCGATCATCCACCGCAGCTACGATGGCGGGACGACACCGGTTCAGTTCAATGAATACGCTGACCGCATCGAGATACTGAATCCCGGCGGCCTCTATCCGGACCTAACGCCTGAGAGCTTCTCCCAGATGACGGCGTATCGGAACCCGGTGCTCGCCGAAGCCGC
>JBGSMH010000246.1:0-5570 GCA_041740275.1 Phycisphaerae bacterium | reverse complement strand
CTGGCCGGTGTGGCATTTAACGCGCCCGCCTCGCCGGTCTATTCCAATGTGACCGCCGCGCTTCACACGGACGTCGATTCGATCAAAAAGTTGCTGGTCGATCAGATCGTCAAGCCTGTCCGGTGGGAACAGACGATGGCTCAGATTGCCAATGTCGAGGGCAATAGCTTTGTCGAACTCGCACCCGGCAAGGTCTTGACCGGCCTGCTCCGCAAGCAAAATCGTCGGGCCGATATCGCCAGCTACGCCACTGCCGATACGCTCAAGTAAGTTGAACGGTGCGTTTTGAATCTACGAAAAAGACCGGGATGATCTTGCGATCGTCCCGGCCCTGTTATTCAGGCAAGCACTTGGCTGTGACCGTTGTCGCTATGAAAGACGACGACGCATCAGACCCAACCCGCCCATCGCCAGCAGACCCAGGCTCGCCGATTCGGGGACAACGGTAACAACGCCGGTTGAGGCGTAAGCTGACGTATCCAGCGTGTACCCTGCCAAGGTGACGTTGCTGCCGTCGCCAGGGTTGAAGGTGCCAGCGGTCACATTGAACAAGTCGAAGGTATCGCCTTCGGCGGGCGTATAGCCGCCTTGCGGAACCAAGTTGATAGTGCCATCGGCGAGGTCGATTGTGCCAGCGGCATTTTCAAGACTAAAGGACTCATTGACGTTATTCGCGAACAGGTCAAGCTCGATCGTCCCGCCCGTGTTAAGACTGACGGTGCTTCCGTTGTTCACAAGGAAAACATTCGCACCATTGGAGTTGTCCGAAACCCTCCACAAACCAGATACAGATAACGTTCTCGTCTCATTTCTCATGCTTCCGGCCCCATTAAACACACCTCCAGAATTTACCGTGACGTTCCCCCGCAAGACCGTGTTGTACGTCACGTTGAATGTTCCTCCGTCGTTAACGGCAATTTCGCTGATGTAACGGACGATCGTATTGGATGTGCCGGTATTACCGCTGGCGGTCAGTGTCCCGCCAGAGTTAATGGCGATCGAGCCGGCTCCGGTGGTGAAACTCCCATAGTTCGCGGAGCCGTTGACCTGGACAGAGTTACCTGTCCCGACGACTGCAATATCATCGGCTGTCGGCTGAAAACCTGTACCTGACCAGTTCGCATCATCGGTCCAGTTGACCCCATCACCTGCTCCGGACCATGTGACAGTTGCCGCTTGGCTTTCGTTGCCGGCAAAGACTAATACACCTGCTACCGCTGCCGCCAAAATAGGGGCGTTTGAAGTGAAACGACTCATCGTGCTACTCCCGTCTACTGAGAAATGGTGTTCGCCAATACCGACAGCCGATACCAGTCGAACGATGTGACTCTGCAAAAAACAGTGCAATGACTGAACTGCAACGTTTGATACCATATCCGCTAATCTTCCCAGAGGAAAGAAAAACTCAACAATCACAGCAAAAACCTGAAAAAAGTTGGGATCTGTTCGTGCCAACTGGGGTGCTGCTTTCGGGTCCTGTCACCCGCGAACCTGCGAACACGGTAATTCGTGTTGATTGGCATCCGGCATCGTTCAACACCCCATATGGCCGGAAGTATGGCGAGTCGCCCATTGCCATTCCCACGAAGTCGATGCACAATAGATTGAAATTCTGTGCCAAATACGGTCTGTTGGCGTTGAAGTCTGGCTTTGTAACGGGTTGTTTTTTAAGCACTTACGTTGGGATCGGGTCGTAACGAGCAGGGAATAGGCCGCAATGCGGCGATCATCCAATCAAGAAGGAAACAGGCATGACAGACAAGCGGGTCGCAATCGTCACCGGGGGATCGCGCGGGATCGGGGCCGCCATCGCGAAACATATCGCCAGACAGGGGGCGCACGTTGTTGTTGCGGCACGATCGCTGGACAAACTCAACGCCGTGGTCGACGAGATCAAAGCTGCAGGTGGGAGCGCTGAAGCGTTGGTAATCGATCTGGCGAACCCAGCCCAGACCGCCGAAGTGATCGAGAAGGTCGCCGAAGCCCATGGACGACTGGATATCCTTGTCAACAACGCCGGCATCACCAAAGACGGCCTGCTTCTTCGAATGGACGACGCGGATTTTGATGAGGTCATCAACACCAATCTCAAGAGCGCGTTTGTTGCGACCAAGACTGCTGCCCGGTACCTGATGCGTTCCAAGAGTGGCGGGCGGGTGGTCAACATCAGTTCGGTCGCTGGAGTGGCCGGCAATGCCGGTCAAACCAACTATGCCGCCAGCAAAGCCGGGCTCATCGGCTTCTCCAAGTCCGTCGCCAAAGAACTGGCGGGCAAGGGCGTGACGTGTAATGTTGTCGCACCCGGGTTTATCGTTACAGATATGACCGACGTTCTGCCCGATATGATCAAAGCAAAAGTGAAGGAAATGATCCCGCTGCGTCGTTTCGGCCAGGCCGACGAGATCGCTGCGGTGGTCGCATTCCTCACTTCAGAACCCGCAAGCTACGTCACAGGTCAGGTGATCTGCGTCGATGGCGGGATGGTGATGTGAGATTGAAGTTGGAAGTTTGGAGTTTGATGTTGAAACGCTGAACTTCCACCAGGAGCAGGCATTCATGGACAGTGTGAAAATCGGTGTGATCGGGACGGGTGCGATCAGCAAGGCTTACTTGGGGATGGCCAAGAACTTCCCCATCGTCGAAATGGTCGCCTGCGCGGACCTGAACATGGACGCCGCCAAAGCCAAGGCGGCGGAGTTCAATATCCCGCGCGTCTGCACCGTCGATGAGATTTTTGAGGACAAATCCATCGAGATTGTCCTCAATCTGACGATCCCCAAAGCCCATGTCACGATCGGCTTGCGTGCCGTTGAGACCGGCAAGCACACGTACGCCGAGAAACCGTTTGGCGTCAATCGCGAAGAAGGCACCAAACTTTTCGATGCCGCAAAAGCCAAGAAATTGCGCACGGGTTGTGCGCCTGACACCTTTCTGGGTGCCGGCATCCAGACCGCCCGCAAGCTGATCGACGACGGTGCGATCGGCAAACCGATCGCGTTCACCGCGTTTATGATCGGCCGTGGGCATGAGCACTGGCATCCGTCACCGGAGTTTTACTATCAGGTCGGCGGCGGGCCGATGTTTGACATGGGCCCATATTACCTGACCGCGCTGCTTAACCTTCTGGGCGGGGTGAAGCGAGTGATGGGCATGGCGTCGATCACGCGGGACGCGCGGACGATCCTTTCTGAGCCAAAGAAGGGCAAGATCATCAAGGTCGAGACGCCGGATCATGTGCTGGGCATGATGGAGTTCGAGAACGGCTGCGTCGGGTCGATCGTGCAGAGCTTTGCGATGCGCGCCGGCTCGGGTGCCGCCAGCCCGATCGTGGTCTACGGGACCGAGGGCACACTGCATGTGCCGGACCCCAACGGCTTTGATGGGCCGGTCAAACTGTGCCGATTTGAAGATGGCAAGAACGACGAGTTCGTCGAAATGCCGCACACTTTTGTCAAAGGGTATGGCCGAAGCGTCGGACTGGCTGACCTGGCATACGCCATCCGTTCCGGCCGCGACGAGCGGTGCAACGGCGCCCAGGCGCTGGCTGTGCTCGATTTGATGCAGGCATTCCTGGATTCGTCCAAGACCGGCCAGGCGATCACGCCGACGGTTGCCTACAAACGCCCCAAGCCGATGCCGGCAGCACTGCCTTTTGGCACACTTGATGCCTGATCGCTTATAAACTGGGTCAGAAATTTCACGCACCCCGCAAAGGCGATACGCCTATACTTGGGTCATGCGATACCGAAACGCCGCGCTGATTCTCTGTACCTGCCTGGCGTCGCTGGCGATCGCGGACGAGCAGAAACAACGGGCGCGGGTTGAGATACTCTCTGGTGTCGCGCAAGTCACGCCGGGACAATCGTTTACAGTAGCACTTCGCTTTACGATCGATAAAGATTGGCACATGTACTGGGTTAATCCCGGCGATTCGGGCTTGGCACCGAGTGTCGAATGGAAAACGCCCCCCGGCGTGAAGGTCTCCCCAAAGCTCCATTTCCCCGCACCCCATCGGATCAAGGCAGGCGACAATATCGAAAGCTATGGATATGAAGACGAGTTGGTCGTGATCGCCGATGTGACCACCGACGCGACAGTCACCTTGCCGATCACGCTGAATGCGATGATCAACTGGCTGGTTTGTAAGGAAGTCTGCCTTGCCGAAAACGCCACAGCATCTGTGACCATCGGGCGACCCGGTTCAACGGTTGATCCCAGGTACGCGGCCTATCTCGACGCCGTCGCCAAACCCGCCAAAGAAGATCTCATTAAGGCGGGACGCGCCGGCGTCGTCGTCTCAAAAGACAAATCCGATGGCTACCTCTATGCGTATGTCTCTGCGGATCCGAAGTTTGATACAGCCGGCATCGACCTGTTTCCCCCTGCGGTGGAGTTTGCGACCTTCGCGAAGCCCCGTTTTGATACCGACGGCGCCGGTACAAAACTCGTCGTCCCGTTCCGCGTTCTTCCCGGTATGATCGAACCGGTCAGCGGCGAGGGGATGCTGGTCAAAACTGTCGAGGGCAAGCGGGTCGGCGAACTGATCCCGCTGAAGTTTGATTTTGTGAAGTAGCTGTTTTTTCCTTTTCTCTTTTTCTCGGGAGGCTCTTATGAAGTCTGTTTTGTTTGCCGCACTTGCGGCGTTTGCGTTGATCGTCGGGTTGACCGTCAATGTCTTTGCCGCCAAGGAAAGTCATGCTGGCCACAACCATGCCAAGCTGTCCATCGGCGACGCCGCACCGGCGTTCACGCTCAAGGATCAGACCGGCAAGGACGTCAGCCTGAGCGATCTTTCGGGCAAGGTCGTTGTCCTGGAATGGTTCTGTGAATCGTGTCCGTTTGTCGTCAAGCACTACAAGCAGGGCCACATGAATAAGCTTGCTGCCAGCTATGCCGAAAAGGGCGTGGTTTGGGTGCGCATTAACTCGACGAGCAAGTCGACGCCAGAATCCAACGCCAAGATCGCTGCTGAATGGAAAATGTCCGGCCCGATCCTTCAGGATTCGGATGGCGAAGTCGGCCATGACTATGGTGCGACCAACACGCCGCACATGTATGTGATCAACAAGGAAGGCAAGCTGGTCTATCGTGGCGCGATCGACAGCGATTCTTCCGCTGACACCGCCAAGGTCGATAGCGCGACCAACTACGTCGCCAAGGCACTGGACGAAGTGTTGGCCGACAAGCCCGTCAGTCAGCCGGAAACCAAGGCTTACGGTTGCACCGTCAAGTACGCCAAGTAATTCTGATCAGTCGCTTGGCCTGATCAAATCACAGGCGACGATTGAGCATAAAGCACGAACTGGACGACCCGGTCTACCACGGCCGGGTCGTCCAGTATTTCATTGTGGGTTCCGCCGGTGAACATCACATCGCGCGGTTCGTAGGCACGGTCGTACAGACGCTTGCCGTGGGAAAAGGGGATGATCTCGTCGTTGGCCCCGTGGACAATCAGAACCGGCCGCGGCCAGATCGATCCGATCTTCTCGCCGGGATTCACCGCGTACAGATTCACGCCCGCATGCAGCGACGCCATCGGCATCGCCAGCCAACGCGAGAGCCAATTGAGC
>JBGSMH010000245.1:0-9202 GCA_041740275.1 Phycisphaerae bacterium | reverse complement strand
GAACGCCTCATCCGACTCGGCCTGAGCGTTGGCACGGTCGGTCGCTGCACCGGCAAGCGCGATGTTGAGCGACGACGTGGCGTCGGCAAGTGCCAGTCGGAACGTCGAAGATGCTTCGGCGACTGCCGTCTCCTCGCTGGCAGAAGCGTCGGCGAGGTCTTCGATGTAGACCGTGCGAGCATCGTTGTTCGCGATGGCGATCCCCGAGATCGCGCCCTGAGCCGCCGCCTGATGCGCCGCCCAGACCGCCTTCGACGCGATGCCGGCGTCTCGCGCTGCCTCGACAAGATTGATTGCGGCGTCCGTGGCGGCGGTCTGAGTGTCAATAACCCAATCCGCAGAAGCCGTGTTCAATGCTTCAGAGAGATTTTCATCCGCGGATGATTCGGCAACAGCAAAGTCTTCGTGCGCATCGGCTTCCGACTGGACATAAGTCGCCCAGCGCGTGCCTTGGCCGACGGCCCAGTCATCGACTGCCGAGACTCTTGCGGATGAGATACCCGCCACGGCATCCGAGTATGCTGAGGCCTCGTCCAAGGATGCCGTTTGCGATGCCGTAACTTGCGAATCGGTAAATGCGTTGGCGGCAAGGGTCACGTCCTCGGTCCAGTCCGCCAGAGCAATCTCGGCGGCATCGGCGCGATCATTCTGAGCATCCGCCAGTGCGTTGAACCAGGTTTGGGCGTGGGTCGCCACTGCGTTGTCGAACGCCGTATCCGCGGCAGCAAGGGCGGCGCCGAAGGAGCGGACGTTGCTTGACGTTGTGGTCGTGAGCGCGACTTCGGCCTGCTGGGTTGAAGAAGTCCACGTCGACATCGCTTCGGCGTTGGCTGTCGTTAAGACCTCCGACGCCTCGGCCATCACGGACGCAAGAACTCCGCCCGCAGCAACTTCTGCCAGCGAGCGTTCCTTTTCCGCCAGTGCCTCTGCGATCGCATGCGCTTTCGCAGCGACGGAAGAGGCCTTGGTCAATACTTCACCGGCTTGAGCTATCCCAGCGCGATAGGTGGTGCTCGCCGTGGCCGAGCCCTGTGCGAGTGCTTTAGACGCGTTGAAGTACGCGAGAGAAAGCGCTTCGTCGGCAGTGGCATTCGCGTCATTGAACGCCTTCGTTGCTGCGGCCGCAGCCGTCTCGTATACGACGTTCGCCTGTGTCAGCGCTTTGACAAGCACTTCATTCGCAGCGGCGATAGCGGTATCCCGAGCGAGGGTGGCCGGCCCGGTCGCCACGACATATGCGGCATATGCGACAGCGGTGTCGGAATCGTACGCGCGGCGGGCGGCGATAATGCGCAGGCTCGCGCTCTGCTGAGCGGCTTTGTACTCGGCAATCTCTTCCGGGGTCGCTAGCGCGCCGCCTTCCACCTTCGCTACCGCGTGCTCGACCAAGTCATTGGCAATCTGGAGTTCACGTGCTTGCACGGCGCGGTAGCCTGCTTCTGCCGACTCATAGGTCTGTCGCGCGTCCTTCGTGCTTTCCTCGAACGTCCTTTCCGCGTTGGCCTTGGCGACCTCGAACGCCTTCTCCGCCTGCTTCTGGGATTGATTCTGCGCGACCTTCGCCGCAGCGATCACCACTTCCCGGGTCGCATCCGCCGCACTAATCGCGGCGGTATGAGTCGCGCTGGCGAGTTCGGTCGCGTCGGTGTATTGCGTATTCAACGCGTTCTGAGCAACGGCGAAAGCACCGGCCGCAGTTGCCGCGCTTTGGTTATAGGCATTCTGTGCGGAGTCGGTGTCTGCCTTATGGGCGGCATCAGCCGTCGCCATCGCCGCTTCGTAAGCGACATGTGCATCGACCTGCGCATCGTCATAGTCATTGAGGGCCTCGCGACGGGATGCCTCGAAAGCTTCTTTCGAGGCCCGCGTGGCATCGTCATAGATGCCGTTGGCAAGCTTAACGGCCATGTTATAGACCGTTTCAGATGCCGTGATCTGGGCCGTGTACTGGTTCCGAGCGTTTGCGATGGCAAGGTCGTGCGCCTGAACCGCAGCAATTAGGGCATCATCATACGCCGAGTCCGCCGCTGCGACGGCCGATTCATAGCTCGCCTGCGCGTTCGACAACGCGACGTCGGCCGCTTCGCGGGCGGAACTGAGTGCCATTTCCAGCGTGCCTCGGGCGTTTGCGATGGTGGTCGCGTACGCACCTGTGGCCGCTGCGACAGACGTATCGTACGCGGACTGAGCACTGGCAATCGCTGCCATGTAAGTGGAATCTGACGCCAGATCGACCGGGGAAGTGCTCGCGCGGTCATCTGTCCCGCCGTTGAAGGTCGCGAGCGCGCTCGCAACCGCCGAGTCATAAGCGCTTTGCGCGGAGGCAAGCGCAGTGGCATGCGCCGAACGAGCTGTACTCGCCGCCGCGGCGTACGCGGCATTCGCATCACGGGTCGCGTCCTTGAGAGCCGCACGGATCGTCTGTTGCTGTGTCCGCAGATCATCGCGAATCGCACGCAAGGCGCTATCACAGGTTGCAGCGGCATTGGTGAGTGTCGTGCGATAGCTTGACTTTGATCCGTTCAGGAAAGATTCGTAGGTCGCGGCGGCGTTCGACTCCGCTGCGAGGTACTGAACGCGAGCGTTCACCAACGCGGCTTTTAGCGCGGCATCCGCCTCCGCGTACGCGCCGTTGAACGTTGCCTGCGCCTGCGCGTTGGCGAGCTGCTCCGCCCAGTCGTCGGCGAGATTTTGGACGACGTGCGCGGCGTACGCGGTCTCCATCCCCTGGTCGTAGACGAGCGTCGCGCCATTGATGCTGGTCCACTGCGCGAGCGCTTGCGTCTGCTCGGCGGCAATTCGATCCGCCCTGGCGGTTGTATACGCGGCACTGACGGTAGCGTCTTGTTCGACCAGAGAATTGACGAGTTGGACCGCGGCTGTCGTCAACGGCTGATTCGTGCTTTGGATCTTGGCGGTGATCGCGGCCATCGCTTTGACATGCGCGTCGAACTCTGCGGCCAGGCGCGTCTTCGCCTTGTCGCGTTCGAACTTGGCTTGATCCACCTCGGCCTTCGTGACCAACGCGTCACGCTTGGCCTCACTCATCTTGAGAGCAGCTGCATAGGCATCGTTGTTTTCGGGCGGACCTTCGGAGTTGCCGACCGGATCAGTGCCCAAGACATACAGGTCAACGGCGGTATAAAAATTGACTCTGACAGTACCCTGCGCCCAGCTATGCCCGTCGGTAACTTCGTAAGTGAATTCAGCAGCCACGGGCGGAGTGGAATTTGCTTCGACCGTAGGAAAGTTACGTGTATAAGTCATCGCCCCCGCAAACGTGATGTCAAAATCGACTGGATCATCGGCGTCACGGGGATATTCGGGATCGTCCACAAGCAAAAACGCGAGGGAATCGAAGTTGGGATCTCTGGCCAGTTGGCTGAGTGTGAACTCGGGAGTCAACGTTGCCGGCCCCCCCGGGCCAATGAACAAATAAAGGTTTACGTCGGGGGCTATGGGTACCTGATTCACTACTGTAACGGTGACCGTCCCCGGCGCAGAAGAACTCGTGCCGTTCGTCCAAAGATATTGGAACGTAAATGTACCGCTCACATTGGCCGTGGGCGTGACGATGAAATCACCGTCGTGGGCCATCGTCACCGTAATGCCTGCAGGAACTTCTCCCACTAGTTCGGCGTGATACCCCGACCGCCGGCCGTCACCTTCGCTTGGCACATCGCCTGGGCGATCCGAATCGCTGTAAACGATGGAGCCATTTCTCGGGACAGTAATTGTCCGAGGTTCAGCAACGGGTATGCTCGAATACACGTTGAGGGTTACAGTACTCGATCCGTAGACCCCTAGCGGACCTGTCACAAAGTAATCGAACGTGTCGGTGCCGACGAAGCCCGGATCAGGGATGTATGTAAACGCGCCGTGTGCCTGCAGATTCACCGTGCCATGCTGCGGCCCTGATCCGACCAGCTCCACAGTGTACGAGAAGCCGTCCACGAGCCGCTCATCATTCGAGAGCAAAGTACTCGTCGATCGGGGCCCGCGCCAGATCCCTTCAAATTGTGAGGAAGCCGCGACCAATAGCGCCTGGCCCTGCGGGACAGAGTAGCTGTCGGGCTTGGGATCCGGATCGATCAAGGTGGTCGCAATCCGGGCAACGGCTGTCGATTCGCTGATTCCGTCCGAAATCTTGTACGTAAACGAATCTTCGATCAGATAGTCGCCGGTCGGGGCGTAAACAAATGCGCCGTTGGCTGCCAACTGCAGAGTGCCGTAGGTGGGTGCCTCGACGAGTGTGACCACAAGACGCTTGTTTTCCGAGTTGAGGTCATTCGCCAAGAGGCCATTGTTGGCGTAAACAACCAGCTTTCGTTGCGGGGGGGTAGCATACGAATCATCGACCGCGGTCGGCGAGGCGTAGCCGACAGAGAGCGAGACGGTCGCCGGATCGCTGATCGCGATACCGTCAGAGACTCGGTAGGTGAATGCATCTGGTCCGTAATAGCCCGAGGTCGGGACATATCGGAAGGAACCATCGGCGTTCACCGACACTGTTCCATGTTGCGGCTGCACCACATTAACGATGGCGTGCGCATCGTCGTCCTCGAAAACATCGTTCGCGAGCAGTCCGGCATCTTGGCCCACGATCAGAACGGTATCGTGACGTAGCGAGTATCCATCGTCGTACAGGACCGGAACTGTGTTTGTGACGTTGATCGTGACGGTTCGCAGTTCCGATTCCGACGTGCCGTCCGTGAGACGGTAGGTGAAACTGGCTGCGCCGACGAATCCTTCGTTCGGCGTGAACACGAATGCGCCGGTGTTCGCAAACACGGAGACTTCGCCATCGACGGGTTCGTCGACCACGACCACGATCAGTGAGTCACCGTCGGCATCGCTGGTCGAAAGTATCAGGCCGTCCTCCGAAGAGACGACGAGGGGGACATCGTGCACTCCGGAATACGAGCGGTCTTCGGCGTACGGTGCGGCGTTTGATACATTGATGGTCACCGTCCGCGTGACGGATGAACTGATCCCATCGCCCACGGTAAAGGTGAACGAGTCGCTCCCGACGAAGCCCACATCGGGTATGTATGTGAAGCTACCGTCCGCGTTGAGGGTCAGCTGACCGTTAACCACATCATCCACCAGCGACGCCGTGAGCGAGTCGCTATCGTCATCACTCGCCTGGGCGACGACGCCGTCGAGCCACGAAACCGTTAGGGTCTCGCCGGCCCGCACTTGGTGAGTCTGTTCGGTCGCCACGGGAGCGGCATTGGTCACATCAATCGAAACCTCGATCGCGGCGCTCTGGTGGGATCCATCCACGATCCGGTAACGGAAGGTGTCGCCGCCGAAATATCCCGCGTTGGGTACGTAGACAAACGTCCCCGTTGGGTCGAGGTCCAGCGTTCCGTGGCTGACGTCCGTATCCAGTACAACCGTGCTTCGATCGCGGCGTGGGAGCCAATCGTTCCCGAGCAGACCGGCCGCCTCAATTCCCGAAATCAAGGTGCGGTCGTGCGGGGTCGAGTATGCATCTGGAAGCCCGACTGGCGTAACCCCACCCGGCGTATTGGTCACGATGACGGTCACACTCCGCGTGAGGCTGGCACTGATCCCGTCCGAAGCTTGGTAGGTAAATGAATCCGATCCGGTAAACCCAGCGTCAGGGGTGTAGAGGAACGAGCCGTTTGCATTGAAACTCAGCGTTCCGTTGGCGGGCTGAGCAACCACCGAGGCACTGAGCGCGTCATTCTCCGCGTCGTAGTCGTTGGTCAGCACACCGTGGCGGACCGGAATCAGCAGAGAGCGATCCGGGCGCAGTTCGTAGACGTCGTCGCGCGCGGACGGTGCAGTGTTCACGACATTGAGCGTGACGGTTGCCAACCCGCTCTCGCCGGCACTGCTCGTGACCTTGTAGGTGAATGTATCGGTTCCGACAAACCCGGCATCCGGTGTGTATTCGAACGATCCTGCTGCTCCGAAGGTGAGTTCACCGTGCGCAGGTAGATCGATCAGAACCGCGTTCAGACCGTTTCCTTCCACGTCCGTGTCGTTGGCAAGCACGCCGTTCCAGGGAGAAACGATCAACTTTCCACCCTGCAAGGCACCGGCGTGGGTTGGGGTCACGACGAAAAGATTCCCACCGTCGTTGGCGGGCCGGGCGGCCGCTGGGTGCGAGATACTGTAGGTGTCGTTCACCGCGACCGGTGCCGACCGGTCGCCTACCTCGATGCTCACGCTCGCCAGGCTGCTGTAGAGACTGCCGGAGCGTGTGCGGTACGTGAATGTGTCGGTACCCGCGAAACCTGCATTCGGGCGATAGATGAAGCTCCCGTCCACCGACATGTATACAAACGTGCCGTGCTCCGGGAAGGATTCGACCTGAATTTCCAACAAATCATTATCCGGATCGGCATCATTCGCCAGCGGCCCGCTACGCGCAATCACTGTGAGCAGCTGGTCTGAATCCACCGAGTACGAATCGTTCTTGACCGTCGGTCCCGAATCGATGACGTTCAGGGTCAAGGTCGCGACGGTGGACTCGCCCGAATCATTGGTCACACGGAAGTCAACGGTTTCGGTGCCAGTCCAGTCTTCGAGCGGCACGTACTGGAAGCTGCCACCGCTGGTCAACGACAAGGCTCCCTGCGTCGAGCCCAGCAATTCCACGCTCAGGACGCCGTCATCGATACTGCCTGCGGTCGCCAGCAGGCCTTCCCAAGTCGGAATATTGAGCGTTTCGCCTCGACCGGTCGTGTATTCACGGTTCGTTACACTGGGCGACTCGATCTCCGCCGCAACGACGTGGAACGTCGCCAACTCCGGTTCGCCGTCTGTGATTCCGTCGTTGGCCTGGAAAGGCACCTGAACAACGCCGACAAAATCGTCTGGAGGATTGAACGCGAACGCTCCGCTGGGCGAGACAATGAAGCGATCGTCGCCATTGGTATCGGCGAAAATGGTGAGGCCATCCCCATCGGGGTCGGTTGCGTTCGACGCAAGCCCCTCTTCGCGGCCGACGAGCAGCATTGAGCCTGCGGTCACCCAATACGTCTTTTCCTCAACGACTGGAGCCGCATTGGTGACTGAAATCGTGACGGTCGCCGGATCACTGATCAACCCGTCGCGGACCACCGAGTAAGTGAACGAATCGGTCCCTGCGAATCCGGCATCGGGGGTATAGTGGAAGGTTCCGTTAGGGAACGACACCAATTGCCCGTACTGTGTCGACTGATCCACCAGCACAATGCACCGAGCCGTCTCGCCGATATCGTCGTTCCCCAGAACGCCATCGCCGTCGACGATAAGCACGCGATCGTGGACCACACTGTAGCTGTCAGGTTCCGGAAGGAGTGCGGGAATGGATGACCGGGTGATCGTCACCTCGGCAACGCCGCTGTAGGCATTTCCCTGCTTGACTCGATAAGTGAACCGGTCTTCGCCCGCGAACGACGCGTTGGGTTTATAGAAGAATCCACCGCGTGCATTAAGCGACAACGTCCCATGCTCGACATTGGTGTCGATCTCGACGCTGATTGGATCCGCGCTGGAAAGATCAGGACTATCGTTGAGCCGAATACCGCGGGAGGCTTCGACCACCAGCGCTTTTGCGCCGTACGGTATAGCGTACGCGTCATCCTGAACCGCAAGCGTCGGCACGGGGATGATGATCCGCACGTCGACAGGCTCGCTGAAAGTTAAGCCGTCGCCGACGCGATACGTGAAGGAATCGGCCCCGGTCGAGCCAGCGGTAGCTTCATAGAAGAATCCGCCGCCCGGATGGAGGATGACGCTACCTTTGGAAGGGTTCGTGACGAGTTCCGGGGTCAGCCTGTCGTAATCCGCATCGGAATCATTCGACAACAGACCTTGAGCTCCCGTTACAAGAAGCGTGCCGTTCGCTTTGACCGTATACGACGCCACGCCATCCGGATCGGGCGAGGCGACTGGTGCCTCGTTGTTCACGCTAACGACAATGTCTGCCACATTGCTGAACCCGACCCCGTCGAAGAATCGATACTCAAACTCGTCATTTCCGATCACGCCACCCGTAGGCACGTACAAGACCGACCCATCCGGGCCGACTGTCAGCGTTCCTAGATTCGTTTCGATCGATTCTGTCCAGACGCCATTGCTTGCGGCATTCCTGATTTGCACAAAATAACCGTCTGGGTAGTGGGTATCTGTGGTATATTGATCATTGCTTCGGATCAAACCCTCAATCACGCGCCTATACAAGATTCCGCGATGCGAGACTGAGTACGCGTCATCAGCGGCTACAGCCAATCGTGCCGGTGAGACTGACACTATTACAGTGTCGCTTACGTCCGGTAGCCCCGCTCCGGCAGCGCCTTCGTAATCCACTGATAGAGTGATCGTAGCTTGGCCGCCTGTCGTAGATGATATGCCCTCAACATAGAAAATTCCGCTCAACTGCTGCGGTGTGTACCAAGTCCCAGGAACGATGAAATCGCCCCCATCATTTATGTCGGCCGGGACACGTTCTTGGTCTCCGTCTAACCTCCACACTCGCAGGGCTCCGGGAGGAACGCTCAGATAGGAACCGCCCGTCTCATCAATACCCATCTCGACCAGTCTTGGATCTGATGCATCATAGCTCAGTGCAATACGTGCGAAATCTGGAAGATCGTCTGACACCCAGACCCGCATAGGAACGAAACGTTCCCTATGCTCCGGATCAGCATTGATGTTGAAATCCGCGTGGTCAGGGATGCCATCACCATCAGTGTCGTCCTGATTTGCAACGATGATTTTACCAGTTAGGTTCCAGTCGTCCTCGATTGCATCCTCGGCATCGTGACGAATGTCGGGAGGAACTTCGAAACCACTGTCGTTGTTGCTGTCAATATCGATATCGGGAACGTCGTTGTCGATTATTACTGCGGATGTGGGTTCGCTGCTATAGTATATGGATTTCTGTCCAGGCGCAATGCGTAGCTGAACTGTTTCGCGCCCCTCCAAGCCGTTGTCATCAACGACATCAAATTCGATAACTTTTGTGCGCTCACCGGGCGCGAAGGTCACGGTCGATGGCAGCGTGCCCGTGAAGTCTTCGCCCAGCTTGGCGGTGCTTTCTTCGGTCAGCCATTCAAGGTCAACGGGGAGTTCGTAGTCGACCCAAGAACCTGGATCAGTCGGATCGCGTGTCAGCGTGAACCGAAGTTTCTGGCCGCCGCCTTCCGTGATGGTGTTCGCAGTGATGCTTACCTCGGGCAGG
>JBGSMH010000244.1:0-3515 GCA_041740275.1 Phycisphaerae bacterium | reverse complement strand
CGATCAATGACCCGCAAATGACCGACTATGTCGCGAAGGTAGCCCAAAGCACGCTGGGCAGTGACAGCTACATCCCCGCCGCCCGGGCGGCAATGGGTGGGGAGGATTTTGCGTATTATCTGGAAGCAATCCCCGGCTGTTTCTTCATGCTCGGCGTCTGCCCGACGGGGCGAACGACATACCCCTCCTTGCATAGCGATCGGTTCGATTTCACCGATGCGGCGATGGGCTATGGCGTTCGGATGTTCGTTAATCTGGTCCGCAATTTTCCGGTCGATTGACAGACAACCGCCGATTGTGGGTTAATCTGGCAAGGGCAGATCGTGCAGTTCAAAGGGGATTCGTACGCCGCGGGTCTGGGAGGCAACGGTCCATGTCAGCTCCGCCGGTTTGGCCTCATCATCGGCTCCCGTGAGCGGAACCACTATTTCCACGTTTACGCCCGTGATCGGTCTTTGGATCGCACGACCCAGTCTCATCGGGCGGCCTTTGTCGTCGGTCACACGAACCGCAGTAGATGTGCTGGTCAGCAGCGCGTTAAACGAGGCGCCCGCTCGTGCTTGTTGCGGGATAGTCAACAGGATTTCCCATGTTTTCTTGTTCTTCACCCGTTCGATTGAAGTGATCTCAAACTCGCCATCGGGGATGGTGACGGTGCGCGGCAAGTCTGTCGGAACGCTCACACGCACATCATTGCTGCGGGTGATCAGATCTCCTTGCAGTTCACCGACCAGTGTTTTGAGTACCTGATCGGGCTTGCCCTTGCCCAAACCGATGTTGGCGACCATTTGCGACGATTTTTCACGGGCCAAAGTGACGTTGACGTCCTGCCCACCGAGGTTGTTGCCATCGGCATCGACTGCCGATCGGATGAGCAACCGTGCCGTCCCGGTATTGAACTGCACCTTGGGCTCGGTCGTAATCACCAACCGCATATTCACCGAGGAACTGGCAGTCTGCTGACTGAGGTCCAGCGAGCGACGGAGTCGCATGCTTTCCGGCGTTAACATGATCGCGCCGGCAAGCGTTTGTGGGGTGTCGACTACCGAGGGGGGAAGCTCGGCCAGGACCAATTGCGTTTCCACGATTTGAAAGTCAATCGAGGTCATGTCGCGAACCTGACCGAGCGCTTCCAGCCACGGGACGGCTTTGAGTTTGAGTACAACGGGCTCTGCCGTCTCGGCGCGTTCTGCGGCGATCTCATTCTCGGGCTCCAGCGACAGATTGACCTGTTTGGCAAGAAACTCAAACGCTTCCTTGGGTGTAGCAAAGATCTGATCGACTGTGACAGGCGTGGCGACCAGCAACCCTTCGCGCTCGATCCGCGCCAGCGCCGCCACCAGTCGTTCGCGCACTTCGGGTGACTCCGGTCCCTTGTCCAGTGCCGCCTGAATGCTCGCCGCCGCTGGCGTGCCAATTTCGACCAGTGCGTCCTCGGCCTCCTGACGCTTGCCCCAGTCGGTTGATTCCAACTGTGCGATCAACTTCTCAGGCGGGATCGACTCGGCAAACCCGATCGACGCAACTATTAGTACGAATATGGGGAGCAGTCGGCGTTTCATTTTGGTATTGGGATATCGCGCACTTCCAGTGGAATAGCGACGGTTTGGTAGTTTAATGGCAATTCCCATTCGAGGTCGACCTGCACGATCGGGCCGTCTTCACCTACCTTGCGGGTCGGTTTGTTTTCGCGGACCTGGAAATTAATCACCGCGTTGTCCTCGGTGGTGGTGACGCCCGTGACGTAGATGTTCACCGGCACTTTGCTGTTGGCCTGCTTCGGCGCTGAGCGTCCCATGTTGCCGCGTAGGCGGGTAAACGTGCTGGGGTCGATCGACCCCGGCTCGACAGCGAGCGTGACCGCGTACCCTTGGTTGGCAAACACCACTTTTTCCACTGTAAACGTTGCTGAACCGAGCTTAAACGCTTTGCCTTCGGCGTTGAGCAGATCGGGGATCTTGAGCGTTTGGAAATCGGTCGGAAGCAGGCAATCGAGGTCCGCCTGCACGCGCGTCAGTTTGGTCGCCTGGTTGTCAGGCAGATCAAACCAGACGGAGAAATCGCGTCGGTCGCCCATGTTTGGATTGGGACGAATTGACTGATCTTCATCTTCAGTAAGCGCCCGACCCAGATCATCCTCTGCGCGAATATTGCGAATCCCGACCAGCGACGCCGTTGAAAGGGTCGGTTCGATCAGCAACATCCCGTTCAACGTCATACGCCGCGACCGTTGCGGGGGCGTGCCATAGCGAATATTGCTGTCGATGGTGGCGCTATGGACGATCGCCATCGCCGGGCCGCCGGAGGCGCGAATGCCTTTCATTCGGCGATCACCCCCCATGTTGATATTCCACCGATCGCCATAGTTGGATGGAAGCACGCCCGCTTGATCGCACAACTCCAGCAACACTGACAGCCACGGTTCATCCTTCACCTTCAGCGTGATCTTGGGGTCTGTGCGCGTAAAAAGGTCCGCGGGCGAGATCGCAAGCTTGATCTTGCTTTGTTTTTCCAGCTCTTCAAATGCCGACTTGGCGGATGCTTCCTTGAGGTCGAGCGTGATCAGGGTCGGCTTGATGACCTCAGAGACCGGCCGCGTCGCCGGTCCGGCGGGGCGAGTCGAGGGCTTCTTGCTCGGTTCCGACCCCTGCGACGGAAGGTTCGACACACCGCCTGACGATGTGATACTATTCTGACCTTCGATGACTTCGATGACATTGATCTGGTTTGGCTGAGCCTGCAGCCCGCCCCAACCCGCCATCGAAAACCCCATAGCGGCAAGAATGAATAAGTTTCGCATCACACCCGTCAGTCTGACAATCCCGACAATGCGCGTCAAGCGATTGTTTCGCTAATTTGAGAGCAAACCGAGATCAATTTTTGCCCAAAAATCGCCCAGACGTGTGGCTTGCTCCACGAATCGTGTTCTGCTAGGATACTGGGCTTCCCACCGCTAAGGTGGGATTTTCGTCTATGCAACTTAAGGAACGGCCATGGGTTACAAATATAAGCCAAACAAGGGCTGCGTGAAACGTTTCAAGGTGACCGCGACCGGCAAGATCAAGCGCCGCGGTACATTTAGTTCGCACTTGCGGTCGCGCCGCAATGCCGCGATGAAGCGTCGACTGGGTCGACCGGCGATCCTGTTCGAAGGTCATGCCCGCAACATGCGACGCTTTTTGGGCGTCGTGGGCAAGCGACCGGCAAAGGTCGTTCACGATCGTGCCCTCGCCGCCGCAGCGACTGCCGCTGCTGAGTAAGTTTTCTTCGGTGCTGAATGCACCAACACCAAAGCCTTCGCACGTTGCGAAGGCAGCCAAGCCGCCTGTCACAGGATTGTGCCTCTGGCTCCATTGACCCCATTTGAAAGGACAGGATTATGCCTCGCGTTAAAGGCGGTCCCAAACACGCCCGCAAGCGTAAACGTATTTTGAACCGCGCCAGCGGTTTCGTCGGCCAACCCGGTAAGAACTACCGCTCGGCACTCGAATTCACCCGTCGTGCCGATCGGTACT
>JBGSMH010000243.1:0-6269 GCA_041740275.1 Phycisphaerae bacterium | reverse complement strand
CTGATAAAGCTGATCGCCTTCGGTAATCCAGTCTTTGAACGTTTTCACGAGTCGAAACCTCCGTGCTAGGGTTTCGGCGAGTATACACCAGAAAAGTGGAGGAGGAATGGGAAAATGGGAAGTTTGGGGTTTGGAGACTGTTTCGAGTTCGAGCGGTGTCGGTGGTGTAGTCGCCATCCTTCAAAGCCTCGGATACTCTAGTCTTCATCGAGAAAGGAAGCATTCATGATTGGTAGGCAGGTTGGCTTCTACCTTCTGCCAGAAGATGAAGCCGCTCTCTTGTTGCGAATCGACGAGCTTGGGCCCTTCACTCCCTTTCGCATGGTTGACGTGATCGAGCCAGAGCCAGTCGATTGGCCTCCTTTGCCCGCACATCGAGGCAAACGCCCTTACGAGATTTCGCTGGTGCTTCGCCCACCTGTTGGAAAGAAGCCCAAATGGGAATTATGGGGGAACCACTGGGTGTGCGACCATTTCGACGGCGAAGTGCTTGAGTTCGAACGATCAGAGTTGATAGACCGGCGAACACTTGCGCACGGTCCCAAGCCGCGCGTCCCATTTTTGGTCGCAGGGCGATTCTGGTTTCAGCCAATTACAGACTCGGGGAAATCAAAGTCCCCGAAGTTTATTCAGTGGGCCGATTCGGTCCTTCGATGCACCAGAAAGCATTTAAATCGTCTCGACCGAAATGTCTTCGTCGGTGAGCATTCGTTAGCAGCAATGCGTTCAAGGAACATCGAGTTACGATAGTGCTGGCAATAGGGCGGGCAGGCTTGCCGCTCTGTCGGCAATGCCAATTTTGTAGGCTGGGTTTATCAACCCACCGATCGCGTCACGGAGGAAAAGGCCCGACCGTTTGCGAAGTGGGCGGGCGGTGACAGCATGGTGTCAGGGGATGCAAAAAACGGCGGGTTTGCCTGATTTTACCGCCGATTTTTGGGGTTTTCGGGGATATAGTATCTTGGTCGTTTTACGCTGCGTTTGGGGATTCGTCATCGCATTTCCGCGCGCGGCGGCGCTCTCTCACAAGTTAATTATAAGGTTCAAACTCCGGCCGGAAAGGTAGGAGTTGCAACAGTTGCACGCTGGCGCGCAACACTTTGGCGTGACAAAATCGACAAGTCACGCGGCGGCCAAGACTTATGGATTTCACATGGACAAAACCCGATGCAACAAATGCAACAAGTGAAAAGTCGTGCGTTGTTGCGGCGGGGTTGGGGCTACAGGACCATCACCTCGGCACCGATATTCATGCTGGTGATTTGATCGCGGATCTCCTGCTCGTAGCCGCTGTTGGTGATGATGATCACGTCGGGCGGGGTGTATAGCAGGTGATCGGGCGCGACGACTTGCTGAAGCGTCAGGGGCAGATAGCGGCCTTGGCGCTGGGGGTTGATATCGACGACATGGGGGATTTGGGTATCGGTGACGCCGAACAGATTGCAGAAGCTGATCGCCCGCGCCCCGGCACCCCACAGGGTCACCCGCTTGCCAGCGCGAAGCAGCGATTCAAGCGTCGATCGCCAGTGGTGGGTCAGCCGCTCGTGTTCGGCGACGAAGCGGTCGATCGTTTTGTCCCAGGCCGCTACGGCACGCGGATCGATCGTGAACTGTCGCGAAGATGGTTCGATCCCGGCCTCGATACCAAGGTTTTGATCCTCGACAAAACACGAGAAACAGTTTTGAACATGATATCCACTCTCTGCAAACAGTTTTGCCAGCGACCACTCGCTATAGAAACAGCCGTGCTCGTAGACGATGTTCCAGATGCACATTCGCTCGAAGGTATGGGCGCTGTGCGGGACTTCGGCATAGACCACGCCGTTGGGTCGCGCGACGCTGCCGCGACAATCGCGGACAAACTGGCGGGGGGCGGTGTGATATTGAAGCATCGATCGGAACGTCACAAAGTCGGCTTGGATCGATTGGTCGGCGGGTCCGTAGAAACGCTTGTGAACCGTGATCGCCTGTCGTTCGTTGTCCGAAAGGTTGGCATCCAGAAACGTGGGATCAAACCCGATCCCGCGATTGTCGAACGGGAGCGTGATGGCTTTGAGGAAATCGGCCTTGCCACAGCCGATTTCGAGGACGGTTTTGTTGCGAAGCTGATGCCGCTCGACCAGCCCGGCGATCAGATCGTCGATAAACTTGCGGTAGGTCGGCGAGTGATGCAGGGAAATGTCGTACCCGTCATCAAAACGCAGCAGCGAGGGGTCGAAGCGATCATTGAAGATATGCGTGCAGGCAGGGCAGAAGTGAAGCCGGATGTCGCCGCGCGGGGCGTCGATCGCCTGCTGGCGGGTCGGATAGATAAATCCGTCCTGCGTGGGCACGCTTTGTTGCGTATGAAATAGCCGGGTGTCGGCGCGGAGGCAGACCGGGCATGTCGGATTGTTTGTGGGCATGGGTTTTCCTTCTCGTGTGCGCAGAACATACCCGCGCAATTGCCCGCGGGCACGGACTTATCGGAGAATAAAGTGACGAAATACGCCAATTCCCATCGCCGCCAGCACCAGCCAGGTGGCGTTGAGGTTTTTCCAAAGCATCAGGCCGATGCCCGCGATTGCGATCGATATGTTCAGCCAATCAATCGTTCCAACCGGCACAAACGCACCCATGCTCATCCGATAAAGCGTGAACCCGATCAGCACCACCACCGCCGCATTCATCGCGTCCAGCGCGCCGCGGGCGATGACGCTTTTGCGGAGCCGGTCCAACAGCGGTGCCAGCAGTGCGATAAAGACAAAGGACGGGGCAAAGATCGCCAGTGTCGCCAGAATCGCACCCATCAAGCCCCCCGCGTCGCCGGCGGCGAAGGTTTTGTATCCCAGCACATACCCTGCGAACGTTGCGGTGGTCAGCAGCGGGCCGGGCGTGAATTGCCCGACCGCGATCGCGTCGTTGAGTTCTGTCCCGCTGAGCCAACCGTATTGTTCGACCAATCCGGTCTGCAAAAAACTGACCAGCACATAGCCCGATCCGAACAGCGTCGCGCCGACTTTCAGAAAGAACCAGACCATCTCCAGCCAACGCGAATCAAACCCGCTGGGGGTGAGGGATGGAAACGATCCTTGTGCCAGTGGCAAAAACGCGATCGCGCCCATCGTCTGCGATTTGGCTTTCCAGATGATCCCCAACGCCGCCGCCAGTGCGAGGAGGAAGATTTCGGGTTGGACGGCGTTGAACAGTTGGGCGACGGGCCGGGCGTTAATCTCGCCGAGCATGAGCATCGCCAGCGTGATCACGCCGATCGCGATTGCGATCGGGTCGCGCAGTGCGGTTTTGGCCAGTCGGATACACGCCACCGCGATGATCGCCACGATCGCCGCCGAAACCGAGTGGAGGATGGGGGCGACTTGTGGGATCGAACCATAGCGGACGTAGAGATAGGCGATCGGCAGGATGATCAGTACCGCTGGCGTGATAAAACAAACCCCGGCGATGACCAGCCCCGGAAACCGGCCGCGAACGAATCCCATGTGGATCGCAAGTTCAGTGGAATTAGGCCCGGGTATAAAATTGACGGCGGCGGTCATGTCCAAAAACCGCTGCTTGTCACACCATTTTCGCCGCGTCACCAATTCATCTTCCATCAATGCCACATGCGCCATCGGCCCGCCGAACGCGGTGAATCCGAGCTTGGTGAAAACCGAAGCGATCTCGATCCACCGCGTCAATCGCGGCACATTTTCTTCTGCTGACTCGGGCTGATCCGTTACATCCATGCCGCAGTTGTAGAGGCAACCGGCGCATTGCCGCAAGGGAAAGAGAGGTGTGCTTAACGCTTTGCAGATGAAGAAAAAGAATCAGGCCGGAGAGGAGCCACCGTCTCCGACCTGATCAGTAAAGTTCTGTTACGCGTATGAATCTAGCAAGCGTATCGTATGAGTCAACACGATTGTGCATTCACAACAGGCGCTTCGATGCAATTTATTATCGTCCATCCAGCAGTGTTCGCAACAGCGGCTGAAGTTGTTTCCATGTTTCGGCGTCGCGCTGGGCGTAGATGAGATTGGTCTTGAGCCAGTCGATCGGGTTGCCGATGTCGTGCCGTTTGGCTTTCAGCACCACACCATGAATCGGGCCGTTCTGGATCTGTAGCTTGATCGCGTCGGTCAGTTGAATCTCATTGCCCTTGCCCGGCGCGGTGCGATCGATGCAGTCGAAAATGTCGGGCGTCAGCACATATCGCGCCGCGATCGCGAGTCGAGAAGGAGCCTGATCTTTCGGGGGTTTTTCCACCATCTGGTTGATGCGAATCGTGCCCGCATCGAGCATGTCGCCGCCGACGATGCCGTAGCGTTCGACCTTGTCAGGTGAGACCTCTTCCAGGCCGATGATGGTGGTCTTGAAGCGCGCGTAGGCTTCGATCAACTGTTGTGCAGGAGACAAATCGGCACCGGAAAAAATGGTGTCGCCCAGGCAGCAGAGGAAGGGATTGTTCCCGACATGCTCGCGTGCGTGCAGCACGGCATGGCCGAGCCCGCGCTGGTCCAGTTGACGCGTGGTGTGAACGCGGACTTTTTCCTGCAACTTCAGAATCGAATCGAGCAACGCTGATTTTCCACCGGCGGCGAGTCGGGCCTCAAGCTCGGGGTGACGATCAAAGTGATCCTCGACCGCCTTCTTGTCGCGCGAGACGATCAGCATCACATCCGTCGCCCCCGCATCGGCGGCCTCTTCGATGACGTACTGGATCGTCGGCCGATCCAGCACCGGCAACATCTCCTTGGGAATAGCCTTGGCGGCAGGCAACATCCGGGTCCCAAATCCGGCGGCGGGGATGACAGTCTTGGTAATCATGTTCTTTCTCGCTGCACTGACCCACCACAAAATTTGCTAATGTGTCGAGGTAATTTTCGTGTCCTTCGATGTTCAAGAATGCTTTTCTAACCACGAAGAGCACGAAAAATGCAATGCATCATACTCTTGAGGATTTAGTCCTCTCTCGCTTGATCTTTTCACATTAGCGCGATTCATACTTTCCTTGAATTCTTCATCTGGTCTTTTCGTGACCTTCGTGCTCTTCGTGGTTCAAAATGCCTTTCTGAACTACGAGGGAGGCGAATAACGCGGAGCCTCAAACCACAAGTCGCTTGATCGCATCGCGGATCAGGAGCGTATTAAAGTTGACCAGAAATCCAAGTCGCAGGCCGCTCAATTTGAGGTAGGTGATCAGTTGTGCCCGATGGATCGCTTCAAATGCCTTGACTGATTTGACCTCAATGATGATTTGGTCTTCTACCAAAAGGTCGATTCGCAGGCCGTCGTCGAGTTGATTGCCTTTGTAAAGCACCGGGCAATTCACTTGCCGAATGACCTTCAGCCCGCGTGATGTCAGTTCCCATGCCAGACACTTTTCGTAAACCGACTCCAGCAAGCCGGCACCCAACTCCATGTGTACTGCGAAAATGGAGTCAACTATGGTTGTGGCAATTCGCTCGACCTCAGGGCCCAGATCAGACTGTCCTCTCAGCATTTCTCGCTCCAGTGAAACGAAGATGTTTGAATAAACTGAATACTTTTCTGCGTGGCTTCGTATTTCTCGTATCTCAGAATACCTTCAACCACGAAGATCACGAAGGGCACGAAAAATACAAGACAATTCAGATCTTCTCTGAAACTCTTTCTATGGTCTTTTCGTGCGCTTCGTGATCTTCGTGGTTCAAATGTACTTCTGTTCGCGTAACGCACAATACAGAGTCAATCACTTGGAATCGTGTGTCGCGGTGACTTGGAAGATGGCGGCCTTGGGGTCGGTGGTGAAGGCAGCGCGGGTGCCGGTGTCGGTCGCGACGAGCTTGGCGAGTTGCGCGAGGGTGACGGTTGGCACGGCGTTGGCTTCGGTGTTGCGATCCGAGAGCGTGACGCCGACAACTTTACCGTTGCTGAGGATCGGCGCACCCGGCAGGCCGGGGGATTTGCTCAATTTGATGGTCCAGTTGTCGGTGGGCTTGGACGCGGTGCCGGCGAGGAGCCGGGCATCAGGTTTGAACAGTTCAATGCCCGCCAAAGCGACACATTCGACCGCTCCGCCCGCAAAATCATTGGCAATCGCCAGCGGGGCGGCCTTGAGTTTGGTGAATTGAATAATCGCCAGACCAGATGCCTTGTCGGATTGCACGACCTTGCCGTGATCGCTGGTGCCTTGCACCGATTGAAGTGTGATTTCGGATGCGCCGTGGACCAGATCGTAGCTGACGATCAGCGTGTTTTGTGAGATCGCAAACCCCACGCCGTACCGCGTGACCGGCCTCGCCACCGGCGGC
>JBGSMH010000242.1:0-19627 GCA_041740275.1 Phycisphaerae bacterium | reverse complement strand
TGATGCACAATCGAACGATGGCTTGCCCATTCGCGGGGCGCTGGACGCCCCCACCGGCGCTGCCGCTGAGGCGACGCTCAGCCAACTCGGTCTGCAAATCCTCTCGATCAAACCCGCCGCGTCACCGGCGCGGGCGGCGAGTCTGAATGCCGGCGAACTGGAACTGTTCAACGAACAACTGATCCAACTCGCCAAAGCCGGCCTGCCCATGGAACGCGGGCTGGCACTACTGGCCAGCGATTTGCGATCTTCCCGCCTCAAGACGGCGATGAACGCCTTGGCGCAGGACCTGTCCGGGGGCAAACCGTTGGAAGTCGCGATCGAATCGCACCGAAAAGCCTTCCCGCCCATCTACGCCCGACTTATCCACGTCGGTATCCGCACCAGCAATCTGCCCGGCGTGCTGCACAGCTTTGGCAAACACCTGGAAACCGTGGCAAGGCTGAAACAGGAAATGTGGCGCGCCTGTGCCTACCCGCTGATGATCCTGGGCGCGTTTGCACTGTTGACGGTCTTTCTCAGTCATGTGGTTTTGCCGCAGTATCTGGCGGTGATGCAGGATTTCAACTCGACATTTGCCAGCTTTAACGTCGCCGGACTTCGCGCGATGCTGGAGCCTGAGTTTCCGATGCATGTGCTATGGCTCATCGGACTGGTTCTGCCCTGGCTGGCGGGGGGAATATTTGTCGTGATCGTGGGCATCATGGTCATCTGGCGAATCCTCAAAACCACCGGCCGCGAAGGTGTGTGGGTCGATGCGGTCGTGCTGCGCATCCCCCTGCTTGGCCGGGCGCTGGTGCAAAGCTATCTGGCGCGATGGACCGATACCGTCGGTATCGGCGTTCGCAGCGGGCTCGATCTGCCTCAGGCGATCGAACTGGCTGGGCATGTTGTCGCGATACCGTCGCTGGAAAAGGACTCGGTCACGCTGGTTCATCACCTGGCATCCGGACAGACGCTCGACACCGTCGCCAAACTCAAGCGAATCCCCGAATCCGTTCCCGGCGCGATGCAATTGGGCAGTGAGGCCGGCAATCTGCCCGCCACGCTCTCGGCACTCACCCAACAGTTCTGGCGTCGCGCCGAACAGCGCACCCGACTGATCCCTGCCACACTCGTGCCGATTCTGATCATCTTCATCGGATTGTGCGCCGGGCTGATCGTCTACGGGTTGTGGGCACCGCTGACCAAGATACTTACTTTGATCCAAGGCATGAGCGGCGGCGGCGGGGGTGGGAGCTTTTTTGGTTTCTGATGCTCGAATACGCACCCACCCAACTTCGCCCGACCATCCGGTTCCGGCCGTTTGTTTACCTCGCGTCGCGCTTCGGATTTGTCCTGCTGTCCTTTGTGCTGGTCTTTGGACTGGGAATCTTCTGGGCGATGGGCAACCGCCTGGTAACGCTCCCGGCGGCGGTGCTGGCGGTTCTACTCCTCCTGTTGCTTAGCGCGCACCTTCGCAAGATGCGACAACTCCGTGCCCAACTGATCCTCCAGTACATCGCCAGTGCGATCCAGCTTCGTCTGCCGTTACCCCCGTATCTTCGATCGGCGGCCCGAAGCGAATCGCTGGGCGTGCGAATGCGCCTCCACCGGTGCGCCCATCTCATCGCAGAAGGCGCATCGATCGGGACCGCGTTTCACCTGGCGACCGGCGAGATTGACCTGCGCGTGGCGGGGATGCTCGATGTCGCCCAGCGCACCGGGCAACTGGATTCGACGATCGAACACCTGCTGCGCCCGGCACGACAACAGTCGGATGCCCCAGAGGCCGGTGCGGGAGTGTCGCTGGCGTATCTCAGCATCATCACGATGGTGATGATTGCGATACTGAACGTGGTTTTGGTCTTTGTTTTTCCGAAATTCGCGCAGTTGCTCGATGACTTCCAACTGCCTATGCCGTGGGCGATGGAGGTAATGCTAAATCTGCCGCAGGAGTTGATGTTGATGGTCAGTGGCGTGCTGGTGATCCTGGCGATCACCGTCGCCGGGAGCGCAACGCGGCAGCTATTCACCTCGCGCCTTTCTCCAAGCTGGCGAACCGGGCTCGCCGACCGGCTGGGATGGTATCTGCCCCCGATGCGACGACTGACCCGCGACCGAGCCTACGCCGACACCACCTGGCTGCTGGCCGGGGCGGTCGAAAGCGGAAACACGCTGGATGAAGCCATCAGCGCCTGCATCGGCGCTGGCAACAACCGCGTCCTGACCCGAAAACTCGTCGATTTTCGCAATCTCCTGCTCGGCGGTGCCGACGCCGCATCGGCGGCACGAGATGTGAACATGCCTTATCTGCTGGTCTCGCTTTTTCGGCACGAATCGGCACCCGATCTCGCCCGGGCGTTGCGGTTCGCGTCGTTCACTTATTCGGCACGCTATGATCGCTTGATGGTCACACTCAGCGCGATGCTGCCAGTGTTGATATCGTTGTTTTTTGGTCTGTGCGTGGCGGTCATGGCACTGGGAATGTTTTCGCCGCTCGCGGCCTTGATCGATTCATTGAGCGAAAGGATCTTTGAGGTATGACCGCTCGCCGTGGATTCATGTTCATCGACGCTGCGTTGGCGATCGTCATCCTCGCGCTGGCGGCGGCGATCCTCGCCGGGGCTTTGTCGCAATCGACCAAAGCCCGCAGGCTCCTGTCCGATCAACAACACGCCCAGCA
Organism: Phycisphaerae bacterium; assembly: GCA_041740275.1. Taxonomy (GTDB): domain Bacteria; phylum Planctomycetota; class Phycisphaerae; order Tepidisphaerales; family Tepidisphaeraceae; genus BPJO01. Next base: position 16,962 of record JBGSMH010000242.1, on the reverse strand, counting down.
ACTGGCGGCAACGGTGCTACTGTCGATGCAAACCGGCGAACCCCTCCCCGCCGCCGACCCGGTTCGCGATGTCCGACTGATCGACCTGCCCGACGCCGCACCCGATGGCTGGCGATGGGTGCGCGTCGAAACCCGATTTCACGAGAGTCACGCCCAACTCATCGGGCTGATCCGGAGGACGCCATGACCCGTCGCACCGGCAAGAATCGATCGGGCGTCATGCTGATCGAAATGACCCTCGCATTGATCCTGGTCACCGTAGCGCTGGCAATGGCCGGGATGCTGGTGGTGCGGACAATCAAGATCGACCGTGGGCTGGCAGAGACCGAGCGCGATCGACGCGGCGTCGAGCAGATGATCCAACTGCTCCAGCGCGATATCGAGTCTTCAACGACGTTCGTGCTAACGGATCGAACCATCACACTCGATAGCGGAATCGTCTGGACGATCGATTCCGAAGCCAAGATGATGTTGCGGCGCGAAAAGGACGGGCGAACTTGGGTAATCAAGAGCAGGTTGATCACGATCGCGCCGACGAAGTTTGGTGCGGTGCTGGAGATCGCGTCGCAGTCGCGGGAGGCCCGACGCGTGCCGCTGGTCAATCGTCAAACCTGGGCCAGGGAGGCGCTACGATGAAGCGATCCGAAGCAACTTCCGCCCGTGGCGTGGCGATGGTGATGGCGGTGGCGATCCTCGGATTGCTCGCGATCACGATGGCGGCAGTGATGACCGTCGCGGCGGGCGATTTTTCGCGCAACCGGCTTCTCCAACAGCAGTTACAGGATAAGCAGTTTGAACAGGCGATCATCATCCTCGCCCACACCCAGTTGCGCGATCAACGGCAGGTCGATGGTGTGCTACCCATGCCCGCCGATGCGGGCGCGGTCACGATCCGGTGGGAGAACGCGTCCGATGCCGCCAAAACCGCAAACATCAAGCGCAACGATCGCGATCTGCAAGTCCGCTTCGTGCGAAAAGGCACAGACTGGTCTTTGGTATCGGTTTCGAAGTAACGTTTTTTCGAGCCTGGGGAGAGCTCACGAAGTTACGAAGGGGTCACGAGGTAAGCACGAAGAAACTTCGTGCATGCTTCGTTACTTCGTGATGAGTTCTTTTCGATCAGCCTTCTTTGCGCATGATCGTCTGGCCGGTGACGGGTTTGCTGTCGCCGAGGATGATCACGAAAGGCGGGGTAGGCCGCAGGCGGACGTTGCCCCAGTTGGCGGTGACTTTGACCAGGATCGCCGTGCCCGCAGGTTGCGAAGCGACGGTCACGTTCGCGGTGTCGGTCGCGTTGCGGACGGCCACCGTATATTTGTTCGACGCGATACCGGCGGCGTTCATCGATTGGGTCACCGCAGTGGTGACATTGGTATTGGTGTTGTCCGGAACGGCGGCGGCACGCGCGCCTTCGCGGGCGGCACCTTGGAGCGTGTGCTTCACATAGAAGAAATACCCGAAATCCACTGCATTGAGCGTCAGCACCAGCAGGATCGGGAAAACGAATACCGCCTCGAGTACCGAGTTGCCGGCCCGCCTTCTTGTTCGATTTCGTACGATCATATCGCTGTCCTTCAGGCCGATGCGTCCTTACATCATGGACCGCACGACCAGATAACCGACCGCCGCCACAAACACCGGCACCGCGTAAGGCAGTGGCCGATCAATGCTGCGGAACGCTTGTCCCGTCCTTTGATTATGATCGGCACCAAAGCTGCGGATATGAACCAGATTGATCGCCAGCACCGCAGAATTGCGGGCCAATAAGGTAAACTTTCCCGAATATGCCGCCTGGATCACCGCCATCACCCCGCCGAGCACGGTTGAACCAAGCGTGATGATCAGGATGCCGATCGGGCCGACCCACGCCCCAACCGCCATGTGTTGTTTGAGATCACCCGCACCGGTCGCACCCAGCAAGACGCGCGGGATGACCAACGCGAACCCCACAATCACGCCCAGCAGACATCCCCATCCCGAAATCGGAAGCCACCCCGCACTGACATAGACAATGCCGGTGAGAAACGTAATCAGGTTAAGCCAATTGGGGATACGCCGCTCGCGCCAGTCGATCACGACTGCAATGCCGAGCAGCAGGATCAGCGGAAGATAGGGAATCAGGTGCGGCACGATATTGCAGAAATCGAATCGGTCCTGGTCAGACCGGCTTACATGGAACTGCCAGCACTGGTCCAGCGGGCGACGACGCGGGTTCCGAACGCGCCTATGACCGCGATACACGCGACGGCGATCAGCCCGGCGATCAACGCGTATTCCATGACCTCGCCGCCTTGATCGTCAGTGATGATTTTCTTGAGCCATGCCCGCATGTTGGACTCCAGAAACGATTGATAGGGATGAACAAAGCGAAGACGCGGCATATTCTGACGCGTCTTCGCGAATGCGATGATTACATCGAGCTGCTGAGCGATGTCCAGCGAGCCACGACCTTGGTGCCCACCGCGCCAATGACGGCAATGGCGGCAACAACGATCAGACCGGCGATCAGGGCGTACTCAAGAACTTCGCCGCCCTGCTCATCCTTTAACAACTTAACCAGCAGATTTTTCGCCTTCGACATGGGTGTCTCCTTATAAAAAGGCGATAAGACGTTCCCGAGTCGGGGCAACCCGATGAAGTGGTCAGGACGAACGTCCCGACCGCTCGAGAGCAAGCACGTCTCGCGTACCAACCCGGCACTACACCGCACCAGGTCGCCGTCTTGAGCCTCTGGCAGGCTGACTAACGGTTGCACTTATCACATCGGATACCCAAATGGGGGAATCAAGATGTTTTTGTGTTTTTTCTCGCTGGGGCAGTTATCGGAGCAGCAAGACATCGCCCGCCTGACCGACACCCGCCGCCTCTTCGTATCTTCGCACACTCCGGTGCGCGAAGTTGCCAAGAGGCGAAGATTCGCGAAACAAATCCCGACTGACAACGTGGTGTCAGTGGCCCGCAAAAATCGGCCAAAATGCCTGTTTTTCCGCCGACTTTTGAGGGGGGCGGGGATATAGTTGACCTGTCGTTCGCTGAGTGAGGCGAGTAGAAAGGCTCAATCTCCGGCCGGAAAGGTAGGAGTTGCAACAGTTGCACGCGGCGCGCAACACTTTTGGGGTATCGAAATTTTTAAGTCCAGTGGTGGCCAGCAGTTACGATTTTCACATGGACTAAAGCCGATGCAACAAATGCAACACGTGAAAAGTGGGCAGGAGGAATTGCGTTCAAAAATGGAAAACCTCGGACGCGTCAGCTTTCACGATTTGAAAAACCCTTGCCCGACACCGCCAGCGGGTGTAGTGTCACTGCCCAATGCCAAAACGAACCCCGTTCTACGATTTTCACGTTTCCGCTGGCGGGAAGATGGTCGACTTCGCCGGTTGGGAAATGCCGATCATGTATCGGTCCATCACCGACGAACACCACCACACCCGAAATTCCGGCTCGATTTTCGACGTTTCCCACATGGGACGCCTGCAAATCAGCGGGACCGACGCGATCAAGTTTCTGCAGCGCGTTTTCACCCGCGATGTCGAGAAAATGAAGCCCGGCCAGTGTCGGTACGGGCTGATCTGCAATGAAAAAGGCGGGATACTCGACGATGTGATCGTCAGCCGGGATGCCAAAAACTGGCTGATGGTGGTCAACGCAGGCAATCGCGAGAAAATCGTCAAGCATTTTCACGACGTCCGCTCGGCAGAAGACCTGGATTTCGATCTAGCCGACAACACCGAGAGCACCGCGATGATCGCGTTGCAAGGCCCGAAGGTGATCGAGCGCATCAGCGCGCATTTGGAGGCGGTTGCGAATCTCAAACGTTACGAGTTTGTCTCCGACACGTTCATGATGCTGGTCAAATATACGGTCAGCCGAACCGGGTACACGGGCGAGGACGGGGTGGAGATCATCCTTTCGTCAAAGATGGCCCCGATGGCGCTCAAGGCGTTGGCGGGCAAGATCGACCGCCCGGACGCCACGCTCAAACTCGCCGGGCTGGGGGCGCGCGACACGTTGCGTCTGGAAGCCGGTATGCCCTTGTACGGCCACGAGTTAAGCGAGGAAATCGACCCGATCAGCGCCGGGCTGGGCTGGGCGGTCGTACTGGACAAATCGTTCATCGGATCGGACGCACTCAAAAAGATCGCCACCGACGGTCCAAAACAAAAACTGGTCGGCCTGCGTCTGGAAGGACGGCGAATCGCAAGACAAGGCGCGATCGTCAAATGCCCCAATGGGGACGGAATCGTCACCTCCGGCACCTTCTCCCCGACGCTGCAACAGTCGATCGCGATGGCCTACGTCCCCAGCCCCGACGCCGCCGAGGGAACCGTCTTGTCAATCGATATCAAAGGGGAGATAATCCCCGTAACCGTTGTGAAACTGCCGTTCTATAAAAAGAAATAGAGTTCACCGGAGAGTCGCGGTGAGCTTTTTAGGAGTATGAAAATGTCCGTTCCGACCGACCGAAAGTATCTCAAATCACACGAGTGGCACAAACTCGACGGCGGCGTTGTCGTCATCGGCATCACTCAGTTCGCTGCCGACGAATTGACCGATGTCACCTATGTTTCACTGCCCAAGGTCGGTGCAAAACTCTCTGCCAACGATCGGTTCGGCGAGATCGAATCGGTCAAAGCGACCAGCGATCTCTACACCGGTGTCGGCGGGGAAGTGATCGAGGTCAACTCCGCACTCAACGACAACCCGGCGACCGTCAACACCGACCCGTTCGAGGGTGGCTGGATGGTCAAGCTCAAGCCAACCAACCCCGTTGACATGGACGCCTTGCTCGACGCCGCCGCTTATAAGACATCCAGCGGGCACTAAAGCCCGCCGACCTGTTGTTTTCAGTTTTATTGATCCCGCTGCGCCCCAATCGTGCGTGGGGTTGTCCTTTTGATAGACTTAAAGCCTTATGCCCACACTTCAAGCCCCGACCCCCGCTTCTTCCGTCCCCGTCGATCTGACTTCGCCTTTGGACACATTTGCCAGGCGGCATCTCGGATCGGATGCGGCGATGATCGCGCAGATGCTGCAAGTCGTCGGGTATGAGTCGATGGACGCGCTCATCAATGCCACCGTTCCGTCGTCGATCCGCCTCAAACAACCCCTGAAAGTCGGCCGGGAACAGGGGGAATCCGAGACGCTGGCGCAACTAAAGGCGTTGGCGGACAAGAATCAGATCTACAAGACCTTCATCGGCCGCGGGTATTACGACACGATCGTCCCGCCGGTGATTCTGCGGAATATTCTAGAGAATCCCGGCTGGTACACGCAGTACACGCCCTACCAGGCCGAGATCAGCCAGGGTCGTCTGGAGGCGCTGCTTAATTTCCAGACGATGGTGACGGATTTGACGGGTTTGCCGCTGGCGAACTCCAGCCTGCTCGACGAGGGCACCGCCGCCGCCGAGGCGATGTCGATGTGCGTTTCGGTCCATGATGGGGCGCGCAAGACGTTTGTCGTCGATCGACGCTGCCATGCCCAGACGATCGAAGTGGTGCGGACGCGGGCCCGGTCGATGGGGATCGATTGCCAGGTGGTTGACGTGATTCGCGGGGGTGCGCTCAAGGCCGGTGAAATTGCCGGTGTCTTGGTCCAATACCCGGCAACCGATGGCGCGATTGTCGATTATTCTGATCTGGCCGACGCACTGCACCAAGCCGGGGTGCTGTTGGTGGTTGCGGTTGATCTGCTGGCGTTGACTTTGATCACCCCGCCGGGCGAGTTTGGTGCGGATATCGCGGTCGGATCGTCGCAGCGTTTCGGCGTTCCGATGGGTTTTGGTGGCCCGCACGCGGCGTTTATGTCGACCAAGACCGACTACGCCCGCAAAATGCCCGGTCGCCTCGCCGGGCTGTCCAAGGATGTCGCCGGAAACCCCGCATTGCGGCTGACACTGCAAACCCGCGAGCAACACATCCGCCGCGAACGCGCTACCTCCAACATCTGCACCGCACAGGTGCTGCTGGCGATCATGGCCAGCATGTATGCGGTTTATCACGGGCCCGAGGGCCTCAAGCAGATCGCCACGCGCATTCACGGACTGGCCTGCACGTTCGCCGAGGGTGCCAAGTCGCTCGGACATCGCGTTAGTTCTGATGCGTATTTCGACACGGTCTGTGTGCAACTGAGCGGACTCGATCAACAGACCGTCCTCGATCGCGCCCGCCAGGCGCATATCAACCTGGGCACCTGCGACAACGGGATCGTGGTCGCATTCAGCGAGACGACCACGCTCGATGACCTCAATACCCTTCTCTGGCTACTGGAAACGCCCGATCACGTCTGGCGACGCCTCGACCACGCCGCAGTCGTTCCGCACCAATCGTGGAACACGCGTCGAACACCGTTCCTGACCCATCCGGTCTTCAACAGCTACCACACCGAGCACGAACTGCTCCGCTATATCAAACGGCTGGAGAGCCGCGATCTGTCGCTGTGTCACAGCATGATCCCGCTGGGTTCCTGCACCATGAAGCTGAACGCGACGACGCAGATGATCCCCGTCACCTGGCCGAGCTTTGGCAAGCTGCACCCGTTTGCGCCAAAGGAGCAGTGGAAAGGCTATGCCGAGATGTTCGCCACGCTCGAAAAGTGGCTGGCCGACATCACCGGCTTTGCCGCGACGTGGCTTCAACCCAACGCCGGCTCGCAAGGTGAATACGCCGGGCTGCTGATGATCCGGGCGTACCACGAGTCGCGCAAAGACACCAAACGGGATATCTGCCTCATCCCCACCAGCGCCCACGGGACCAACCCCGCGTCGGCTGTGATCGCGGGGTTCAAAGTCGTCACCGTCGCCTGCGATAGCGAAGGCAACATCGACCTGTCCGACCTACAAACCAAGGCCGAGGCTCACAAAGACCAACTCGCGGCGCTGATGATCACCTATCCGTCCACCCACGGCGTGTTTGAAGAAACCGTCCGCACCGCCTGCGACCTCATCCACGCCAGTGGCGGACTGGTCTACATGGACGGCGCGAACATGAACGCCCAGGTCGGACTCACCAGCCCCGGCACCATCGGCGCGGATGTCTGTCACCTCAATCTCCACAAGACCTTCTGCATCCCGCATGGAGGCGGCGGGCCGGGCATGGGACCGATCTGCATGACCGCCGAACTAGGTCAGTTCATCCCCGCCGCCAATCAGCAGGTCGGGTTTGGTAGTGCCGATGATTTGAAGAATAGCCAGACACCCATGAACGTGTCGGCGGCGTATTACGGGTCGGCATCCATCCTGCCCATCTCCTACGCCTACATCGCGATGATGGGGTCGGACGGACTCAAACGCGCCACCGAACTGGCGATCCTCAACGCCAACTACATGGCCAAGCGGCTTGAGCCGCATTATCCGATCCTCTATCGCGGCAAAAACGGGACGTGCGCGCATGAGTTCATTCTGGATTGTCGGGCCTTTGAACGCACCGCCGGGGTGAAGGTGGAAGATATCGCCAAGCGGCTGATGGACTACGGTTTCCACGCCCCGACGATGAGCTGGCCGGTGCCCGGAACGCTGATGGTCGAGCCGACCGAGTCTGAATCCAAGGCCGAACTGGACCGGCTGGTCGACGCACTTGTGCTGATTCGCCAGGAGATTGGCGCGATCGAAGCAGGCCAGCTTGATCGGACCGACAATCCCCTGAAAAACGCCCCACACACTGCGGCGATGGCGACATCGGACGAGTGGTCGCACGCCTACCCCCGTTCGCAGGCGGCGTATCCAGCCCCCTGGCTTCGCAACTGGAAGTTCTGGCCGCCCGTGGCGCGCATCGACAACGTCTATGGCGACCGCAACCTCGTCTGCACCTGCCCGCCGCTGAGCAGCTATGCCTGAAGTGTCATGCTGCAGATACTTTTCTGGCCGCGGATAAACGCGGATGGAAAGAGAATACTCTTTTCACCACGGAGGCACGGAGATCAATCTGACAGTCTTAAAGTCTACTCTGTGACTCTGTGGCAAATATTTCTTATGCATTCATTCGGGGTATTTTCGTGATCTTTGTGTTCTTCGTGGTGAATATTCTTTTCACCGCGGAGGCACGGAGATCAACTCGGCAATTTTGAAGACTTTTTGGTGCTGAATACCTTTTTAACCACGAAGATTCGAAGAACACGAAGAGAGGAGTCGACTCGGTCCTTTTGAGTCTTCTCTGTGACTCCGTGGCTAATTAGTTTTAGATTTCATCCGCGTGCATCTGCGTTCATCTGCGGCAAATATTTCTTATGCATTCATTCGTGGTATTTTCGCGTCCTTCGTTTTCTTCGTGGTGAAAATCTCGGGTGTACCCACGAAACACCACACCGGCCATCGTTGTCACGATGGCCGGTGCGGTTTTGGAGGAAGTTTTTGGAACGATGGAGGCCGGTTCAGGCACGCCGACGGCTGCGGGCCAGCAGGCCCATCCCGCCCAACGCCAGAATTGCAAGCGATGTCGGTTCGGGGACGACAATCGCGATCTGGTTAGCGTTCTGGTAGTTGTGATCAATCGTGTAACCAGTTGGAAGGCCACTCACGTTAGCCACATCAAAGGTTCCGGTCAGGCTACCGTACTTCGCGAATACAAAGGCGGTATCGTTCGGCGTCCCGGTGGCACTGAAGGTCACTGCGGCATTGGTGAGATCAAGTAGTCCCGTCACGGTGAGCAAATCCACCGTGCCATCGGCCAGTCCCGCGCCAGCGTCATCAAGCTCGATCTTCAACTGCCCGTCCACGCCGAAGCTGGCCGAGGGCACCTTCAGACTGCCGATACTATTATTGCCGGGAGCGAGGAAAGCATCCCGTCCAGTGAGCGACCCACTGCCGACGACTACCGCCCCTCCGCCGATGATCCCGTTTCCACCCAAGGTACCAGCATTGACTGTTGTCGCTATAGCCGCATCCGTCGTCAGGGAATTGTCGGTGTTGATCAAAAGCGTGCCAGCATTGACAGTCGTGTTACCTTGACGACCGTTGCGGGCGGCACCGGTTCCCGGGTTGGATAAGGTCCATGTGCCAACGCCGTCTTTGGTAATGGAAAACCAACCCCGCGAGGAACTGGTGTTGTAAACTCTTCCGCTGAGTTCACCATCTCCAGCGCCTGACAGGTTCAAAGCTCTTGTCCCGCCCGCAGTACCTGCACTATAGGTAGAGTACACTCCACCAGACAAGGTTAGCTTGCCGGCTCGTGACGCAAGATAGAGGTTGCCTCCGGACTCAATGTCGCCTGCGTAACTGTTGTTTTCTGAAACGTTGACAATGTTACCGCTTGTCGCGTCCACCGTAGTGTGAAATGCCCCGCTTGGCAGCGTGATCTTGCTGGACGCCCCGAGTGTGAGGGCAATGCCGCCCTTCAACTGCAGTTGGCCATACCGTCCGTTACTTGCGGCAGACCCAATGAAGACATTGCCGGTGCCCAGCGCGTTCGCATTTGAGACCAGTAACCTGTACACACCAGATGCTGGGGAATTGATGGTCGTCCCGCCACTGTAGGTGTTGGCTTTCGATAACTCCCATGTGCCAGTGCCGTTCTGTATCACTGACAGCGTTCCGCCTCCCGTGCCATCGGAGATCACCCCGTCAATTTTGTTGTTTGCACTGGTTCCAGCAAGGGTGAGTGCATAGTTGAAGGTCGAGGCAGCATTGCCTTTGACCGTTCCGTTGATGAGGATTCCGGCGGTTCCGCTCCCAGCGAACGTCGATGCCGCTTCGAGTTGGAGGGGGGTGTTGATCGTCAGCGATCCGCTACTGCCCGTGATCGCTGCGGCTCCTCCAGTCAAATACAAGTTGCCGCCGCTGAGGGTGTAGTTTCTCGTACCATAGACGATTCCGCCGACGTTGCGGTAAGCATCCACGGTGACTGTGCCGTCGAGACCTAAAGTGCCAAAGGTCGCGACGTCGGGGCTCGTGGTGCCGGAAGTTGCACCGGGGACGTCCACGCCACCGGTCCAGTTGATGGCATCGGTCCAGTTGCCGGTTCCGGTCACCCAAGTGTTGCTGGCGGCCTGCGACTGGCTTGCCAGGGCTGTCACCGTCACCATCGCCGCTAAGGCGATCAGACGCCGGGCGTTGAGACGGGTCGAGTTCATCAATTGAGTGCTGTGCATTTGTTCCTCCGCAAAACAAGCTGGTTTAATCTCGAGAAACCGAAATTAGGTCAACCGCTGTACCGAAGATAATAACCTACAGATGGAACTTTGCAAGTGGAAAATCTGAGTCCCGCGAAATCGACTGAGAGCAACCGATTGACATGGCGGAAAGAGTTTGGAGTTTGGCGTTTGAAGTGCGGAGTTTTTCGTGGTTTCGTGGTGAAAGACACGCGTTGCGGAGCATCAACCAAAGACGCACGGGACATCGAAAATCGACGTCCCGTGCGTTGTTAGGAGGAGAGTCCGAAAATGAGCAACACTGATCGCGATCAGGCTCGGCGACGGCTGCGGGCCAGTAGGCCCAATCCGCCCAAGGCCAGCACGGCAAGTGCCGTGGGTTCGGGGACCGGGATCACTTCGTAATAGCCGTCGGAGACGAACTTGTCGACAATGTTGTATCCGGTCCCGAAGCCAGTGAAGGTGACGTTGGACGTGTCAAAGACGTCGGCAAAGCTGCCGGGGGCGTCCGGGTCGCCGGTGAACCGAAGTTGGTCGGTCCCGCCGCCGTTGACCGCATTACCCGACCAGTTGTCGATGGTGAGCATGGTGTTGATTCCCGACTGTGTCGGCGGATTGGCGAAGGTCAGGAACACCCCGCCGGTCGTGCCGAAGTCGAGCGTGGAACTCGCGGCCAGATCGAACTTCATGAGCGTCTGGCTGGTCGTGCCGGTCGTCGCGCTGGTGACGATCGTGGGATTGGCGGTTGTCGAATTGGCACTAAGTGAGATAGACACACCATCAGGTTCGATTCGCAAAATATAGGTACCTGCCGCAACGCCCGCGCTGCCCACTCCGTCGACCAGTTGACCAACCGCAAGGTTCGCTGTGCCACCCGCAACCGTAAACACACGTTGGGTGATTGCACCGGTTACGACCTGCGAGGTCGCGGCACCGTCTCGACGCCCATTGATTGCGAATGTCCCGCCATTCAGAACGAGATTCGATCCCGTGGTGAAATAATTGGCGGGGGTGCTGGTCTGTGAGGTGGCCCAGACGTTGTAGTCAATTGCCAGCGTCCCGCCCGTGACGGTGGTATCGGCGGTGAAACCGCTGGTCCCGGTCAGGGTCTGCGTTCCCCCGCCGATCTTCGTCAGTGCAAGCTTTGCAGTGGCTGAACCGTCAACCATGTTGCCCAAGAACGAGCCGTTGGCGTTATTAGATCCGAGTGTCAGAACGGAGGTGCCAACTACACCATTTCGAATTATGCGGGTGGCAGGCCTTCCGTTCCCGGCCGAATTGAGACCATTGATCGTCTCACTGAATCCGTTGAGATCCAATGTCTGCGAGGACTGATCACCATAGGACATCAACACGTTTCCCGCGTTGACTCCATGCGGAATTACCTCGCTGGCACCGAGACGGAAAGTCTGGAGGGCGCCGCTGTTAGACCCGCCGAGCGTGCGATTCTCGCCGAGGAAAGTCGTCCCACCCGTGTAATCATTGGCACCGGAAATGACCAGCGGGCCCTGATTGACACCGGCACCGTTGCCGAAGGTCATGGCAAAGCCACCGGTGATCTTGCTATTAATGGTCGTCACCGGCGTACCGGTGTTACTGCCGTTGGTGGTGCTGATGCGGGCATCGCCTTGCAGGGTAATCAGACCCGATGTCGAGCCGCCGACAATTTGGATCGCGCCCGAAACTGCGCCGACGGTGCCAAGATTGGTGCTCGGCCCGTTGCCCGCGATGAAGAAATTATTCGCGTAGGCCCCGCCTCCAGCGAGATAAACCTGCCCGCCGTTTGCCACAGTAATGTCACCAGTACCTAGACCAGTCGCCTGGGTGGCGCGGAGTGTGCCACCATTGACTGTCGTGCCGCCTGTATGCGTGACTGCGCCGGTGAGATCCCAGAAGGACGAGCCGGACTTGGTCAGCGTGGTGGCATTGCCCGGAGCCGGATCGGAATCAGCAATGTTTGCGGCAAACACGGCCCGACCACCAAGACTATTGCCTGGACCGCCAGTGCCGCCAAAATTGAGTGTGTGCAGGCCGGTGGTCGTCCAATTGAAGGTGCCAGTGAGCCGGACGTTGCCCGCCGAGCTTCCGCCACCGAAGTTGGTTTCACTGTTAATTGTGAAAGTGGGTGTCCCGACGTGAATGTTGTTGGAAACGGTCAGGATGATTTTTGAACCAGTAGTGTTGGCGGCGGTAGCATTGGCTCGCAACGACATTCCAGGCGCGGTCGAACCATCCGCGACAAACTCAAATGCCCCACCTTGGACTGTCATTTGCGGCGCGGTGCCACTTGACGGCCCTCGGTAGCTCATGACGAATTGATTCAGATCGAATCGTCCGTTGGCGTTGAGAAGCCCCGCGCCCAGTTCATTGTCAGAAGTGACGACGACGCCCGAGGTATTCCAGTTCAGAGGGGTGGCGATAGTGCCACCGAATTGCAGGGTGGTGTCTGAGCCCCGAACCGGGGGAACAGCGCCGGTCCAGTCCTCGCCATCCGACCAAATATCCGAGTCGTTCGCGGTGCCTGGATCGCTGTAGACATAGGTGGCGGCTTGCGACTGCTGCGCCAGGCCGGTCAAGGTCGCCACCGCCGCCAAAGCGATCAGACGACGCGCCAATAGGGAGGAACCGGAACGATGGGATACGAGTTGATTCTGCATTTTTCCTCTTCCGAAAACGATCCGCCAGGACCTTAAACCTGATTTCTTCTCAACAATGACATGGCGTCGATCAAGAGGAACCTGACCTCTCAATCACACGGCTGATCTTAAGAATATCCCGCGGATCAAACAATTGCCAGAAAAAAATCTGAACCGCGCATTTTTTGCAGATTTGGATGCCAGTTCTGACTTCTCCGTGGCCAATTTTGAGGCACCCCAAAAAAATCGAGCCTCTGCCCGGGTGATGGGGCAGAGGTTCGATTTGGTGCTTCAATTTCGCTTAGCCAGTCGTGCCGATCAGGCGCGGCGACGGCTGCGGGCCAGCAAGCCCAGTCCGCCCAATGCCAGAACCGCCAGTGCCGTCGGTTCGGGGACGGGGATCACTTCATAGTTACCGACGTTGTCGATGATCGAATAACCCGTTCCGTAGCCAGTGAAGCTGACCTCGGACTGGCTGAACACGCTCGTGAAGTCGATCGGTTCGCCAGTGAAGAGGAGTTGCTCAGTTCCGCCGCCGGTGGTCAGGGTTCCGTTCCAGTTGGCGATCGCCAGCAGGGAGCCGTCATTGACCTGTACTGGTGCGGCGTTAACGGTCAGGATCACGTTGTCACTCGTCCCAAAATCGAGGGTGGCGGTCTCGCCGACCGAACCGGAGAGGGTGAGGCTCTTAAGGGTCTGCAAGGTGCTGGCGACGGTGGCGGTGGTGACCAAGGCAACATTCGCCCCCCCCGCTATTGGCTACTCGAGCGCTAGCATAGATGGTGGTTGTTGTTGGTCCAGCAGGATCGATGGCGGTGATGTAAGCCGTAGCTGGCACCGTGCCTGTTCCGCTGTTCTTCGTAAAAGTCATAAGCTGTCCGACGACAAGTTGGCTGGCTTGGGCATTCGGCAGAGAAAAGGTCCGAGAGCCGCTGCTCACCGCGATAGCAGACTCTGAAATCGCTGCACCGTCGCGACGCCCGTTGATCGCGAAGGTCGTGCCGCCGGCGAGTGTTACGTCGGATGTAGAACTGAAGTAGTTGGTCGGGGTAGCGGTCTGCCCGGTCGCATATCGCGTGAAATCGATCTCAAGTGTGCCGTCACTGACGGTAGTGCTACCTGTGAAAGTACCACCGCCAGCCAGCGACTGAACGCCGTCGCCGATCTTATTGAGATTCAGTACACCTGCTCCGCCGTCGATGATGGAACCCACGAATGATGCGGTAGCGTTGTTGTCGCCCATGGTAAGGGTAGCCGGACCCGCCGCACCATTGCGTATGCTATGGACACTGGCGCTGGTGGTCTTGCCGGGCACGCCCGAGGATAAGCCATTGATCGTCTCAATGTTGCCATTAAGTAGCACGATCAGTGTTCCCGCCTCGTTGACGGAGTCCAGAAAAAGATTTCCGCGACCGGCACCGTTGGGAATTACACCGCTAGCATCGAGCCTGAGGGCAGTATCGCGACCGCTGGTCGTACTCAGTGTCAATCGGGTGTCGCCGGTGTAATCATTGCCCGTGTTCGAGATCGCCATCGTTGCGGTCTGGCCAGCCTGGGCAGTGAACGTAACAGAGTTGTTGCCGGTGATCGCCCCGTTGAGCGTGATCTCAGGCTTTCCTCCAGACGATTGCACTCGCACGCTGAGGTCGGCGGTCAACGCAATATTGTTATTGATGATCAGTTGCGGCCGCGAAGCAGCAGCAGCGGAAACTGTAGAGTTGTAATAAATCCTCGCGCTGGGATTCGAGAATTCCAGCGGATTGCCGGTGACGGTGACTGTCGGAGCGGTCCCTGACGCCGGGCCAGCGTAGTTGAAGTTGAACTGGTTCAGCAGGAAGTTGCCCACGATGTCGTTGTTGCTGACCAGCGCATCCCCAGCAGCGAGTGTGCCGTTGAAATTCAGGATGGTATCAGCCGCACTGACCGGGGTTGCGTCCCAACTGGTCCCTGCCGCCCACTGGGTGGTCGTGGGGGTCGACTCAGTGTAAGTGTATGGCAATGCCTGTGAGTTTGAAGCCAGCCCCGTGACAACCGACGCGACCGCCAATGCGATCAATCGACGACCGGACAAGGAAACGAAATGTTCGACTTGCATAAACCTCTCCTCAAATATGACGCGTCGACCGCTAAAACGCTAGACGACACGAAAGCCTCAGAACGATATGGCGATTCCTCCGACTCGGATCGGGAAGATCAATCGCTTGCTAACAAGAATACCCCGCTGCGGATGCCTCGTCCAGAAAAATCTGCTTTTTGTTGAATAGTTGCTGAAATGGCGGGTACCGAACCTGCTACCGCGTACCCTGGCCGTCGCCCCAGCCGGGGCCGGCGATGTGACCCTCTTCGATCTGTAACTCCTCACGCCTGCTGATCTTAGCAACCGTCCCGTCGCTCACCCAGATGATCCGGTCGGATACGGCCAGCATCTTGTGATCGTGCGTCGCGCTGATGATCGTCACCCCTTTTTCCTTGTTCAAACCGCGGAGCAGTTCGATGATCAGCTTGCCGGTATTCAGGTCCAGATTGCCGGTCGGTTCGTCGGCGAGGATGATGGTCGGATCGTTGGCAAACGCCCGAGCGATCGCGACGCGCTGCTGCTGGCCGCCTGACATCTCGGTGGGCTTGTTTTTCCAGCGGTGCTGAAGATCCACGCGCTTGAGAATCTCCATCGCCTTCTCCTGAGCGTCGGCGGTGTTCAGACCTGCAAAAACCATCGGCAACATGACGTTTTCCAGCGCGGTCATCACGGGAATGAGGTTAAAGGTCTGGAAGATGTATCCAATTTTGCGACAACGCATCCAAGCCAGTTCATAGCTGTCAAGCTGGGCAATATCGACCTCGTCGATATAGACCTTGCCTTCGGTCGGCTTGTCGAGTCCGCCGATCATGTTGAAGAAGGTGGATTTGCCCGAACCGGATGGGCCCATGATGGAGATGTATTCGCCACGTTCGATGGAGACGGTGACGCCGCGTAGTGCGCGGACGGTCTCTGTGCCCATTTTGTATTCGCGTTTAACGTCGATCGTCCGAACGGTGTATTCGGCGATTTCGGTGGGAGTGGAGTCGGGGGTTGTTGCGGTCTCGGTCATGGGTTGCTTGGTCCTTTCATTCCCACGCCACAAACTCTTGCCACGTGAGTCCAATATCTTTTGCGATCATCACCAGCATCGAGGGTGAAATGTCCCGACCTTTGTGATCGGGGACCGTCGTCGCTCTACCGTCCGGATGTCGGTACTGCTTGTGTGATCCCTTTTGTCGCACCTGCACGAATCCCATCGTCTCCAGCACGCGGCAGATTTCGCGTGGTTTGCGGATTGGTACCCTAGGCATGAGCAACGCCCACCGTGACCAACTCCGTACCGAAGAATTCGGAATCAAGCTCGGGTTCCCCGTCCTCCAGCAACATCTCGATCACTTCTTTCATGTTGGCGCGAAGCTCTTCGATCGTCTGTGCTTGAGAATGCGCACCGCGAAAACCGGGGACATACCCGACAAACATGCCGGTGTCGATGTCCCGCTCGACGACAGTGGTGTAAGTCTTCATGATTTCCATTATAGCAAACCTTACGCTTCCACGCGCATCGCGGCGACCGGTTCCATGCGGGCGGCTTGGAGCGCGGGGAGGATCGCCCCGCCGACGCTAAGAGCCATGCCGACCAGCAGCGTAATCAACACATTGGTTCCGATCTGATCCCACGGCACGTTGAGGAATGTCGCCGATCCGTAGCTTAGAAGCGCCATCCCAAAGCTGACGCTCAATCCCACGATAATCCCCAGGACCGTGCCGACGGTGCCTTGGAACAGGCTTTCGAGCAAAAACAGCTTGACGATGAATCCGTCGAGCGCACCCAGACACTTCATCGTGCCGATTTCGCGGAAGCGTTCGGTCACGCTCATCAGCATCGCGTTGAGAATGCCGACGAAGGCAACGAGGAGCGCCAAGCCGATCACCCATCGGGTCTGCAGTTTGTTTCCTTCGTTCTCGGCCGGTTCGGTGGGCACGCCGTTGCCTGTCATCTGGGCTTTGAGGTCTTCAGGGCGATTGAGTTCGGCGCGGACGACTTTGAGCTTCTCTGATTCCTCAATCAATAGATTGACTGATTTGAGCATGCCCGGTTCGGCGGTGAGGAGTTTGTTCATGTCACCGGCAGCGAGCGGGAGCGGTCGGCCGGTGCGGTCGCGGATCGCTTCCCAATCATCGCCATTAAAGGCCTTTTCCGGATCAAACTTTACCGCGTCC
>JBGSMH010000241.1:0-3011 GCA_041740275.1 Phycisphaerae bacterium | reverse complement strand
CCGCTGCGTCCCGGCCGCCAGGAACCGCGTGCCCGACGCCGCCGAATGAAGGAATACGACCTGCTGACGGTGCCGAGAGAGGTGAGAAAACACCAAGAAAAACAGGGTGAAAATGCTTAAGCGAATGGCATTCGGGACGGGCTGACATAATGACTCCTCTGTTTCTGCAATTTCCAATAGGTCGCCGGCGCAGGCATCGGGAATGGTCCGCAGGATTACCTGCGAGACCCTACGGGACTCGCAATCTCATTGAGCAGGCTCCGCTGGCCGATTCAGCGGCGTTTTGCCATCGGGCTTGAGCAACTGTCCTTCGAGCCAATGGGGGTTGAAGGAGAACCCCATCCGCGGGCTGTGGGGATTGTGCTCAATCTTTAGGCACATGATGTTGACGCCGTTGGTTCCGACGAACCCGACTACGAATTTCTCCCATTGGTACGGAGCTGCCATAAGCGGATGGCGCTTCTTGGCGTTCGTGAAGACGTCGCCCACCTTCAATGTCGCCGGGAGCTTGAAATCCTTGCTTAGTTCATCCGCGGTCGGGTATGGCAGGTCTAGAACCTTCAGCAGGAACTCAGCCAGATCCTTGCCCGCGATCCCTGCCTCCGGCTTCAGCCCACTTGAGGCGGGGTCCGGCATCAGCAATGTTACGCCAGCAGACTCGATGGTCCGAAATTTCACGCCTTCCGCCTGCCAACGGTACTCAAGCAGATCTTTTTCGTGCCCGGTTCCGAGGAAATACCGGTTAGGCTGAACCTTTTCAACATTCGGTCGGTACGCTTCTTTGAAGAAGTGCTTCGCCCATTTGGCGTTGTATTGAAAGATTTGCGCAGTGAGCTGGTTGTCGCCCATCTCTTGCAGTGCCTCAGCAGGCTGCGGCCACACATACAGCACGATATCGAACAGTCCGACCGGTTCTTCAAGGGAGAAATCAACTGGCCCGAAGATGCGCTGCCAGGCGTCCACCATTTCCTTCTTCTTCGCCGCGTTGGCTTTATTCTTCTCTTCCTGTGCATCGTCCGCCCATGCCGGACCTGCGACCAGCGAAGCGAAAAGGATGATGATGACGCATCGGATGTTCCATTTGATTGTGAAACGGTGTTTAGACATGACTGCTCCCGACTCTTTTGAGGGACTCGAACGGGGACGCAACTAAGAAATCATCCCACCGCCCTGCAATATGTCAAGCGAATTACTTAATCCCGCAGCGACGCTCGAAACCGTGCCCTGTCCGGAACGTGTCGCGCAATCATCCCTCGCCTACTTTTGAAACTTCACCCACGGCTGAAACGCGTATACTTGCGGCATGGACATTGTCGTTGCCATCACCGGGGCTTCGGGCGCGTTGTACGCACAGCGGTTTGTCCAAGGGTGCGTGCAGGCGGGGGTGCATGTTCACCTGATCATCTCACCGCTGGGCCGCCGATTGCTGCACGATGAAATGGGCATGGAAACGCCCGACCTCGAAGCGCTGGCGGGGACCAAGGACCATTCGATCACGCTCTACAACTACAACGATGTCGGTGCCAAACCGGCGTCGGGATCGTTTCTGCATGACGGGATGGTGGTTGTCCCCTGTTCGAGCAATTCTCTGTGCGAGATGGCGCATGGCCTGGGCGGAAATCTGATCTCCCGTGCCGCGGCGGTGTCGCTGAAGGAGCGGCGCAAGCTGATCATCGCCCATCGTGAAATGCCGCTCTCCCACATGGATGTGACGGCGTACAAGCTGCTGACCGACGCCGGGGCAATCATCGCGCCCTGCAACCCGGGCCTGTATCTGAACCCCACCACTGTCGGCGAAATAGTCGATTTTGTCTCCGGCAAATTGCTGGACCTGATCGGCGTGAAACACACTTTTGACACCCGCTGGGATCCCAAACAGCCGCGCCCGCCGGTGCGGTATGATGATGTCAGTGGTACAATCCGCGTATGATCGTTGTCTCCAGAAAACCCGACGAAACCCTGCTCATCGGCACGAAACTGTCCGCGACAGTCACCGATGTCGATGCCGGCGGTGCGCGAATCATCGTCCGAGGCGAACTGATCGGCGGGGCACAGGACGGGGCATCGGTCGATCAACCCTTTGAACTGGGCATCGATGGCGAGATTTCGCTGGGCTCGATGGTGCGGCTGACGCTGGTTCGGATCGCCACCAACGAACAACGCGCCTATCTGGGCGTGATCGTCCCCAAACACATCGGCGTTCACCGCAAAGAAGTGTTCGAAGCCAGCGGACGCCAGAAACGGAAAGAGCAGTGACGGCGTTGGGCGTGCCCACATTTGCCAACCGATTGCAGGCGTTTGCCAGTGACATCAAATTGTCGCATTCGGTCTTTGCCCTGCCCTGGGCAATCCTAGCGACCTTTCTGGCCGCCGACGCTGCGAATCCGGGATGGGGACGAATCGGGTTGATCGTGCTTTGCATGGTGCTGGCGCGGACGGTCGCGATGGGCGCAAATCGCCTGTTTGATGCCCGGCTCGACGCGCTCAACCCCCGCACCTCGCGTCGCGCCATCCCCAGCGGACGACTCTCCAAACCCTTTGTCATCGGCGTGATCGCGGCGTGTTCGATCGGGTTCATTTTCGCCACGTCGCTGTTTGGCATCTACTACCAAAACTGGATTCCGCTGGCGGCATCGGTGCCGGTGTTGGTCTTCATCAGTGCGTACCCATTTCTCAAACGATTTTCACGACTCTGTCACTATTATCTGGGTGCCGCGCTGGCGCTGGCACCGGTGTGCGCGTGGGTCGCGATCGCGGGTTCGATCAGTATCGAGCCGCTATTGATGGCACTTGCAGTGCTGCTTTGGACCGCCGGTTTCGACATTCTGTATGCGTGTCAGGATTACGAATCGGATCTGGCGACCGGCGTGGTGTCGGTGCCGGTGCGGTTTGGGATCGCCGGGGCGCTGTGGATCGCCCGGCTGACGCACGCCGGATGCGTGCTGGCGTTGATCGGGCTGCTGTGGCTGTCGCCGGGGCTATCGACACTGTTTGCGGTGGGGATCGGGATT
>JBGSMH010000240.1:0-2337 GCA_041740275.1 Phycisphaerae bacterium | reverse complement strand
GCGGGGTAAAGTGGGTCACGTCGCATCGTGATGGCGGTGACGTTGAACTGCGGATAGACGTCGGCCAATGAGTAGAAGCCGGTGTGGTCGCCGAACGGGCCTTCCATGAGGGTTTGGTCGGGATCGACATACCCTTCGATGACGATCTCTGCGTTGGCAGGGACCGCAAGATCGATGGTCTTGCAGGGAACCAGCTCGATCCCGCCATTGTTAAGAAAGCCAGCGAAGAGTAGCTCTTCAACACCTGGCGGCAGCGGCGCGGTCGCGGAATAGGGCAGGACCGACTCGCCGCCAAGGACGATCGCCAGCGGCATTCTCTCGCCGCGGGCTTTGTAAGCGCGGAAGTGACGGGCGCCATCGTGGTGCATATGCCAGTGCATGGCACATGTACGCGGGCCGTGGACTTGTACGCGGTACATGCCGACGTTGCGGGCGCCGGTTTCGGGGTGTTTGGTATAAATGCCGCCGAGCGTGATGTAGCGGCCGGTGCCGGGCTGGGTCAGTTTGGGGGAGGCGATTGCCTGATCGCTGATCTGGTCGCTGGTCAGATCCCCATCCAAAGGCCAGCACTGAAGGATCGGCAATCTGGTCAGATCGGCCTGTTCGCCTTCAAGTACAATCTGCTGACAAATGCCGCTGCGCACGGTCTTGGGCGGAAAGCTGGCGAGTTTGAGCAGGTCCATCCCTTTTTTCATCTTGTCGAGCAGGGAGGTGGGCACTTCGGGCTTGATCAGTTGCTGGACGCGGTCGGCGAGTTGATCGAGCGACGTACACCCCAATGCCTGACAGACGCGCCAGTAGCTGCCGAAGGTGTTGATTGCGACGGGGATGTCGGACCCGACGGGTTTTTCAAAAATGAGCGCTTTTCCGCCCAACAGCGCCGCCGGGTGCTTATCGCGTTCGGATGGGGGGTGCGGCGAGGGGGATTTCATCACCCGGTCGGCGATTTCGGTGATTTCCAGCACCGGGTCCGCCGACGCACGGACGCGGACCAGTTCGTTGTTTTTTTCCAGATGCTGAACAAAGTCGCGGAGCGTTGGAAAAGCCATGATGCAAAGATGCTAGTCCGTCGCGGCGCGGGCAACAAATGGTTGTGGGGGATTCTGAAAAACCAAAAACGCGATTGGCGAAGCCAGCAGCCCGATCAGGCGTGTTTGGCTAACATTTCGACCGCTTTGGTCGGTTCGACAAACAGTTGCAGGTGCGGGAACGGCATTTCGATCCCGGCCTCGTCCAGCGCCTCTTTGCAGCGCTCCATATATTCATACTGCATCGCGTCTTCGTACTTCTCTTCTTCGATCCAGAAATGCAGGACTAGATCGACGCTCGACGCCCCCAGCCCGTGTACGACGACCTCGGGCTCGGGCGATTTCACGATCCGTTGATCGCGGGCAACCATCGCCAGCAACACTTCGCGGGCTTTATCAATCGATTCCTTGTACGCGATCCCGACCGGCACGTTGCAGCGGGTCACGCGATTGGTGCTCTTGTTGATCAGTTTCTGACTCAGCATGAACGTGTTGGGGAAAATGACGATGTCGCCATCGAGGTCTTGCAGGCGGGTCGATCGGAAGGTGACGCGTTTGACCTGCCCGAGTTGGTAATCGATCTGGATCCAATCGCCGACTTTGAAGGGTTTGTCCCAGAAGATCATGATCCCGGCGATGAAGTTGCTGATCGTCTCCTGGCTGGCGAAGCCGATCGCCAACCCGATGATCGACACGCCCGTGAGCAATGCCGCGATCTGGATGCCGATCTGATTGCCGGCGATGATCAGTCCGAAGCCGAGAATGAACCATTTGAGCAACATGCCCAGCATGTCACGGATCGACTCATCCACGCCGGCGGCCTTCATGCCGCTGACCAGCACCTTGCGAATGGTGCGATAGATCAGCCAGAAGATCAGCAGCAAAAAGATCGCACTGATCATCCGCGGGATAAAACCGATCACCCAGCCGATGAAATCCTGAACAAACTGCACCCAGTATTCGGGTTTGAACGCGGTCTGGATGGAGAACTCACCTTCACCGGAGGTGATCAGTTCCCAGAAGCTCGGATCGCCGTCGGGTTGGGTTGAGGCTGTCACTTTCGCGGTAACAGGCGCTGGCTCGGTTTGAGCGTTCAACTCCGGCATCGCGCCCGGCGGGATGGGCTGGGCAAGTGCGACGGTCGAAAAGGTCAACACACAGAAGATCACGAGCAGTCGCGTCATACAGGTGTTTATCGGACGAAGGGGCGGTGTGACTGGAATGTCGGGGATTTTGTCGCGATCGAAACAGGCGGATTTTCATCGCAGACTTTTTTGTCTCAACAAAGGTTATCGGTCCGTCCGATAAA
>JBGSMH010000239.1:0-6184 GCA_041740275.1 Phycisphaerae bacterium | reverse complement strand
GCCGCGGTCGCTACCGCATCCGCACTGGCAGTCACCGAACCGACCTCCACCGGCATCGGCGGCGACTGCTTTGCACTCTTCTACAACGCCGCCGACCGATCCGTCACCGCGATGAACGGCTCGGGACGCTCACCCAAAGCACTCAGTTTCGATCGACTCCGCGAAGACGGGCTGACCCATTTGCCCCCCTATCACGGCCACACCGTCACCGTCCCCGGAGCGTGTGCCGGGTGGTGCGATCTGCTGGCCCGCAGCGGCAAACTCTCGGTTTCCAAGGTCCTATCCCCCGCGATCCGGTTGGCAGAAGAGGGTTTTCCGGTCGCACCACTCACAAGCCATTCATGGCAAAAGGGATTGCCGCAACTGCAACTGTCTGCCCACGGCACCGAAATGACCATCGACGGCCGTGCCCCCAAGGCGGGCGAGATCTTTCGCAATCCGGGGCTCGCACAAGTGTTCCGCGCCGTCGCCGAGGGTGGCGCAAGTGCGTTCTATCAGGGAGCAATCGCCCGCGCGATCGTGGATGCGGTTGCCCAGGCCGGTGGCGTGCTGAGCGAAGCGGATCTGGCATCGCACACGACAACTTGGGACGGCCCGATCAGCACCGTTTATCGCGGCGTGCGCGTCTGGGAGTGTGCGCCCAATGGGCAGGGCTTGTGTGCGCTGATCGCGCTGAACATTCTGTCGGGCTTTGATCGAGACCGGCTAGGCGATCCCGGATCCGCTCGGCGGCTGCACCTGCAAATCGAAGCGATGCGGCTGGCGTTTGCCGATGCCCAGCGATACATCGCCGACCCGGCATTCGGCGAATTGCCAATCGAAGCATTGCTATCACGCGACTATGCCGATCGTCGTCGGAAGCTGATCAACATCGATCATGCGATGACCAACGTAAAGCACGGCTCGCCATTGGCCTCATCCGATACCGTGTATCTGTGCGTCGTTGATACCGACGGAAACGCCTGTTCATTTATCAATAGCAACTACATGGGATTTGGGACCGGCATCGTTCCCAAGGGCTGCGGATTTACGCTGCAAAATCGCGGGCACAATTTTTCCATGACGCCGGGACATCCCAACGCATTGGCACCGGGGAAACGCCCGTATCACACCATCATCCCGGCGCTGGCGACACGCGAATCGGACGGCGAGCTATTGGCACCGTTTGGCGTGATGGGCGGGTTTATGCAGCCGCAGGGGCATGTGCAAGTGCTCAGTGCGATCGTCGATGATGACCTTGACCCGCAAGCGGCGCTGGATCGCCCGCGCTTCTGCATCACCCCCGACTCCCCCTCGCCAAATCCAGTGCAACTGGAAGACGGAATCGCCACCGAGACGCTCGAAACGCTTGAAAAACTGGGACACGCCATCACAATCGTTCGCGGACTGGAGCGATCGGTCTTTGGTCGCGGGCAAATCATCTGGCGCGACCCGGCGACGCACGTGCTGAGCGCCGGATCCGATCCGCGCGGCGATGGCTGTGCGATGCCGCTGTGAACGTTCATCACCGCCGCGTCATCGGGTAAGATCGACCGCATGCCCAGCCTCACCCCGATCTCGGACGGGATCAGACATATCAATCGCTATCGCGAAATCCTGGAAGTGCTGGTCGCGACCGGGCTGGCGGATCTGGTGCAGGAGTTTGGACTGGATAAGTTGCTGCACCGGGGGCTGAATCTGATCAAGAGCCAGCCGACGCCGGAGATGGCATCGCTGACTCGGCCGCAACGGATTCGACGTGCGATGGAACAGCTCGGGCCCACCTTTATCAAGATGGGACAGGTGCTCAGCACTCGGCCGGACCTGATCCCCGATGAATACGCCGATGAGTTTGCTCACCTGCAGGCCGACGCACCCAAGTTGCCGTTCGCGACCATTCGCGGGCTGCTGGATGAGGCGTTTCCGGATCGCGTTGATCAACTGTTCCGTCAGATCGACGAAAAACTCCTGGCGGCGGCTTCGATCGCACAGACACACGTCGCGATCCTGCACGATGGTTCGGAAGTGGTCATCAAGGTTCGGCGGCCGGGCATCGACGAGATCACCGTCACCGATATCGAAATCCTGCGGACACTCGCGAAGTTTGTCGAAAAACACGTCAGCAATCTGGGATTCAGCCCGAGCGAAGTGATCAACGAGTTTTCACGCGAACTGGCAAAAGAAATCGATCTGACCCATGAAGGCCGATCCACCGATCGCCTGCGGGCGGCGTTTAGCAAAGACCCGATGGTTGTCTTCCCCCAAGTCCACTGGTCGGCGACCTGCAAAACAGTTCTGTGCGTCGAGCGAATCAATGGCATCCTGCTCTCGCAATTGCAGGATTCGCAATTGACCCCGCAGGAACGTCGATTGATGGTCAGCGCCGGTGCCAATGCGGTGTTGCGGCAGACCCTGGAACTCGGATTCTTTCACGCCGACCCGCACCCCGGCAACCTGATCGCGCTCGATAGTGGCCGAATCGCCTTCATCGATTGCGGCATGACCGGGCAACTGGATCGGCGGACGTCCGAACTGCTGGCGGATCTGGTGCATGGGGTGGTGTCGTCCGATGTGGACAAAGTCGTCCGCGTCGTTGGCGAGTTGGGCGACGTCGAACCCAAAGTGCTGGCCAACCGCGTGCTGCTGGCGGACGTACGCGATTTCATCGGGCACTTTTCATCCACGCCGCTGGATCGGCTCGATCTGGGCGCACTGCTGCTGGAGTTTTTCCATAAACTGCGGGCGCACAATCTGCGATGTCCGGGAGATTTGGTGTTATTGATCAAAGCGTTGACGACAATTGAAGGCGTGGCCGAGCGGGTCGATCCGGGGTTCGATCTGATGAGCGTGGCCAAGCCTTACATTGAGCGACTGGTGCGACAGCGCTACGGCTATCGCGCGATCAAACGCCGTATGCAAAGCATGGCGATGTCCTACGCAGAACTGGCCGAACGGTTGCCGGGGGATTTGAAGCAGATCATCGACGCGATCAACCGCGATCGCCTGACGATCAACCTTGAACACCACCGTCTGGACCGCCTGACGCAGACGATCGAACACGCCAGCATCAACATCGCCTGGGCGTTGGTAATCGCCGCACTGTTTGTCGGCTCATCCATCCTCGTCCTGGCCAATCGCGGCAACGCGATCTGGGGCCTCAATCTCCTGGGCATCCTCGGCTTCGTCTCGGCGGGTGTGTTGGTGGTGATGCGGTATCTGGGAAATCGGTTGGGGAGACGTAAAGACTGATCCGGATGTGGCAGCCGTTTGACGGAAAACGTATTCCGTCGCCGTTTGGCGTGTGATATGATTCGTGGACTATGAGTCAGGTCGCCATGCCCACGGGACGGCTTTCGATCCGGGAATATTTCCGTCGAGAGGCCGAGTCCCAGATCAAGCACGATTACCTCGACGGGCACGCCGTCGCAATGGCGGGCGGGTCGCCGACGCACAGCCTGATCTCGGCGAATGTCGTCGGTGCCGTAGGAAACAAGCTTCGCAAAAAGCCGTGCCAGGTCTATGACTCCAACCTGCGGATCGGCACGCCCGACCTTCCCTACACCCACTACCCCGACGCCGCCATCATCTGCGGCCCGCTGGAATACGACCCGCGTGATCTATCGCGGATGACCGTCATAAACCCCACCGTGATCGTTGAAGTGCTTTCGCCCTCAACCGAGGGGATCGATCGCGGCGAGAAGTTTGACCACTACCGCAGCCTCAAATCGTTCCTCGAATATGTGCTGATCCGCCAGGACCGTGCCGAAATCCAGACCTTTCTGCGGCAGGACGACGGGACATGGAAGTTGCGTGTGTATGCCGGACCAAAAGGCAACGTCAAACTCGAATCCGTGCAGATCAACGTTAGGTTGGAGGATATCTACCGCAGCGTGAAGTTTGACCAAGTCTCGCAGACGCGACGCAGGCGTAACGGATGGTCAGGCTGATCGCATCTGTTCGCGCAGCGCTGCCAATCGGTCTGTTCGCTTGCCATTACGGTCTATCGTGATGGGACCGTACCGGCCGGGCATGTTCAAGAGATCCGCGGCAGCGCGGGAACGCGAGAGCGATCCCATATGCAGTACCAGTGATCGGAGCGCTGGAAGCTCCCGGATGACTTTGAGCTGATTCAGGGGAATGGACGGAGCGTCGCTGATTTCAAGTGTTTTCAGGGCGCACGCGTCGCGGAGGAAACCCAAGTCGCGTACGGACTTCATCCCAATCAGAGTTAAAGACTGTAGCGACTTGTGATTGTCCAATGGCGGAATAGATTTAACGTTAGGCAGGTGCTGCAAAAAGAGTCGTTTGAGCAACACTGTATTCTCTATGACGCTTACGTCTTTGAGTCCGTTGACACGCCAGATTTCCAGCGACTTAAGTCGTTCCAGAGATGCTAAAGCGTCCACCTTTCGCGTCCCACCCAACCGAAGCGCAAATGACTGTATCTTCGGAAGCTTAAGAAGGATGTCCAAGTTTGGGAGCGTGATGGACCGAAGACTTAGCCCCTCAAGCCGGTTCAACCCGCCAATGACGTCGATATCTCGACAGTGGGTTTCGAGATAAAGCTGCTTTAGATCGCTGAAGCGAGCGAGCGACTGCAACGAATGTGTCTTCTTGATTGTGCCACCGATCGCAAGAAGTCGGAGCTTTTCGGTGAGTAGTTCGAGTCCACCGAACGATGTCAGGAATACAAGATCGATCATCACGCTAAGGTGATTCGGAAAATGCTTAAGGAACCCAAGGTCGGACTTTCCCGATGACCCGCTGTAGAACCGCAAAGGCAGCGTCGGTCGTGACTTCATGAGTTCGGCGGTCCGCTTAAGGGTTCGCTCGGACACTGGCATTACGACCTGAACTCGGTCCAGTTTCCGCGGCAATCGCGCGAACATCTTCTTCGTGACAGGATCACTAATCTCGCGAAACGGTGACGTGTCCAGCCAAGGCATGGGAATCTCCCCGTGTAGTCTATTACGCCCTCGCCCGCGACTGAATGTTATCCAGCACATTCATAAAGTTGATATAGCTGTCGTACGGGCTTTCGTAGGGGCTGAAATAGCGGTGGACTTGACCGTCGGCCCAGTATTTGGTGCACATGTAATAGAAGTGGTCGCTCGTGCCGAGTTTGCGCCAGTCGGCGAGCAGTTGGTCGTCGCCGCGGGCTTTGAGCGTGGCTTCGAGCTTGTGCAACTCGTGTAAAGCATTGGACTGCATCGCATTGCCGAGCCATGCCGACAGATCGCGTTCGCTGTCGGCCCAACTGGTGACGTGCGGCACATCCAGATCGCCGACGGAGGTATAGGTGTCGATCACTTCCGAGGGGGTCAGAAACTGCGTCTCGGGTTGATCGAGCAACTTGCCGGGCAGATGACGGAGAAACTCAAAGATGCCGGTATCGGCCCATTGATGCTCGCCGAAGGTCTCGTAATCCATGAACAGGTTGCAGACGTTGCCGTGGCCATTGATCTGCGTGACCCACCCGGCAAACTTGTCGGCCGACAGCGGGTACTGGGCCCAGGCCTTGTCACCAAACCGAAACGCGATGTCGTCGCTTAGGCGATAATTCTTCAAGAGCGTCTTAATCTTCGCCCCGCCGATGGGGCTGTAGATGAAGTTGGGGCTTCGCGTGCCCAAAACCTGATCCGCGCCCTCGGCCAGACACCCTTCATAACCCATGTGCGCCACGAAATTGGCCAGATCGTTGTTGTAAATCAACTCGGTGTTGCGAAAGACACGCGCGTCGGTATCGAACAGCTTCTTGATCTTCGCCCGGTGCAGTTCGACCTGCTGGCGAAACTCATCGCGGCTATAGAGAAACGCCAGCGAGTGGTAATACGTTTCGTTCAGAAACTCGACGCACCCCGTGGCGGCGAGTTTGCGGAAACTTGCGAGCACTTCGGGGGCATGATCTTCAAATTGCTCAAGCAACACGCCGGAGATCGAATAGGCGACCTTAAATCGTCCCTGATGCTCTTTGATCAAGTCGGCGATCAATTGGTTGGTGGGCAGGTAGCAGCGCGTGGCGATTTTGCGGAGAATCTCGGCGTTCTTGAAGTCGTCGAAATAGTGTCGGTCGGTATCAAATACCGAATACCGCCGCAGTCGGTACGGCTGGTGGAGCTGAAAATAAAAGGTGACAAGCGGCATACCCACCTCGCAGCAAGTTATTTTATCCCTCTTTAAATATACTGGATCATAATTAAATTCA
>JBGSMH010000238.1:0-3025 GCA_041740275.1 Phycisphaerae bacterium | reverse complement strand
CGCCGGAGAGCTTTTCGCCTTCGCCGCGCACTTGGGAGAAGTTGGATCCGGTGCCCGATCCGTATTTGAAGAGTCGTGCTTCGCGCGTCCACAGGTCCATGATCCCGCCTTCGCCGACGAGGTCGTCTTTGACGGACTGGATGAAGCAGGCGTGGGGTTGGGGGTGTTCGTAGGCGTTGTCGGATTTTTTGAGTTCGCCGGATTGCGGGTCGCAGTAGTAGTGGCCTTGGGCGGGCCCGGTGATGCCGTAAGCCCAGTTCAGGCCGGTGTTAAACCATTGTGGGCTGTTGGGGGCGCACATCTGATTGAGCATCATGTAGCAAAGCTCATCGTAGAACGCCTGGGCGTCTTCGGTGGTGTCGAAGTAGCCGTGCGACTCGCCCCAGTATCGCCAGCAACCGGCCAGGCGATGGATGACCTGGCGGGCGCTTTTTTCTGGGCCGGTCGAGCCGTCGTCCATGGGTACGCCCGCTTTGCGGAAATACTTGCTGACCATGATGTCGGTCGCCAGTTGCGACCACTGCTTGGGGATCTCGGCGTCTTTCATTTCAAACACCACCGACCCGTCCGGGTTGGTGATGCGGCTGGTCCGCTTTTCCCAATCAACCAAGGTGAAAACGTCCTGACCCTCTTTGGTGAATCGCCGAGTAACTTTCATGTGATCAATCCCTTCTTCTGCAAAACCTGAAAACCCATCCAACCCAGTGCCGGTTCCTTCCGGCTCGTTATTTTTGACTTTTGAATTGCGATTTCCGATTGGCGACGATCGCAAATCGGCATTCGCAAATCGCAAATCTTCTCATTCCTCAAACAGCAGGCGATACGTCGCCTTCTGACTGAGGGCTTGTTTGAATACCTGTTTGCCGTCGATCGTGCCCAGGCCGTTGGTGACGTTAATGGTCAGGCGCTGGCCTTTTTTGACGGTGAATGTTTCGACGAGCACGTTATTGCTGTTGTCGTAGAGATAGGCCTTACCGTTGCCGGGGGCTTTGTAAGACAGTTCCCCGCCGCGCGAGGTCTCGGCGACCATCTTGGCGGTGTCGGGGACGGGGCGTTTGATTTCGTCTGGCTTGGTCGGCTCAGGCCGGGGTCGTTCGTTCTGATTTGACGATCCCTTTCGCCCGTCGAAATAGAGCCGGTGGACATGGTCGCGTTTGAGATCGACCTTCTTGCTCTTGTCGTTGAGATAGACCCGATCGTCGGCAGGATCGACGCTGAAGTTGTCGCCGTCGAGAAGATCGGCGGTGTATTGCGTTTTGCGATCCTTCAGATCGTAGACCCAGACGCGTCCGGTGGAGGCGGCCCGGAAGCCGATCCGGCCTTCGCCTTCGCTCATCAGCCGGGCGTTGGAGGGGATGCGATTCTTATCTTCTTCGTAGCGGTTGTCGTACTTGTCGTTGTAGCGGTCATCCTCTGACGTTGTCGTTGCGCAACCACCACCCAGTTGTGTCGAGAGTGCGACCGCCACGAGCAAGTTGAACACAAAAAAGCGAAGGGGCGAAAAATGAAACTGTCCCGCTGCTTTCATCGTTTGTCCCTTCTCTTGTAGGGTGGGTTTCAACCCACCAACTCTTCGTTTACCAGATCACAATGAATGGTGGGGTGAACCCCACCCTACAAATTCACTTCTTCTCATCAAACAGCAGCTTGTAGGTCACTTTGCGATCGAGTTCGATGTCGCGAGAGACGGTCTTTCCGTTGACCGACATCGCGTTGCTCTTGGGGGAGATCGTGACTCGGTCGCCGGCACTGAGGCGGAAAGTTTCGATCAGTTCATCGTGGGAGGCGTCGTACAGATACGCCATGCCGTCGACTTTGGTTTCGTAGCTCAGTTCCTTGTCGCGGCCTTCGACGACGACTTTGGCGGTGTCCGGGACGGGACGCCCGTCGTTGGGCTTGGGCGCGGGCTTGGCGTCGTTGGCCAGGTACTTGATCTTGTACAACCGCTCGGGATCAAGCTTGACCTTATCGACTTCCTTGCTGTTGCAGTAGACCTTGTCTTCCTTGGCGTTGAAGGCGTAGACGTCGCCTTCTGCGTACGACCCGGTGTGAGCGATCTCGCCGCTCTCAGAGTCGATCAGCCACACCTTGCCGGCGGCAGGGAGTTTGAACTTGCCTTCTTCTTTCAATTCGACCACGGTCTTTGCACCGCGAGGAAGGACCGGTTTCTCGTCCTTCAAGGCGTTCGTCGAATTGGCACCGCGGGCGATCGCAAGCGACGCCAGCATCATCAGACCCACCATCATCATCAATAATCGAGCGTGAGACATGGTTCACCTCTTTCCTAAGTCACTCGCTGGCGTGCCGTCCGGGGACTCGCACGCCAGCGTGTGCTGTAAAAAAACTCAATCCTTCGCATCGAACAGAAGACGATAGTTCGTCTTCGTGCTCAGCTCCGTTGACGTACTGATCGCCCGGCCGTCCAGCGAGATCGCCTTGTTGTCGGGGGAGATTGTCAGCCGCTGGCCTTTGTCGACGTCCCAACTGCTGACGATGCGGTCGTTGGTGGCGTCGTACAAATACGCCCGGCCGTCATCGTTGGCTTTATAGGACAGATCTTTGTTGCGACCCTCGGCAACGACCTTCGCCGAATCCGGCACGCGGTTCGTGCTGTCGCGCTGTTCGACTCGATCTTTGTCGCGATCCTTATCGCTATCGGAGTCGAACAAGCTGCAGCCGATGTTTGTCGTTGCCAGGACCATCGACATACCACCGTACAAAACAGAACGTTTCCAACCTTCGAACATTGGGCACCTCACTTCAAAATGAGCGGCACTATTACCGCTCATAGATGCTAGTGCCCACGCCAGTCTCGCCGGGCTAAATAAGTCTTAATCCACCATCGGGAGGGTCAGTCCGGCCTGATCCTGATACTTGCCACCTTTGTCCGCGTATGAAACCGCACAAACCCGGTCGGCCTTGAGGAACACCATCTGGGCGATGCCTTCGTTGGCGTAAATCTTGGCGGGCAAAGGGGTTGTATTACTGATTTCGATTGTCACCTTGCCTCGCCATTCGGGCTCTA
>JBGSMH010000237.1:0-2983 GCA_041740275.1 Phycisphaerae bacterium | reverse complement strand
CATCGCCTCCAGCGCGCCGGCGCGGACTTCGGAGTCGCTGGCACGTTGCAGCAGTCGACGCAATGTCTGATTGGCAACCCGGAAATCCGATGCCGTTTCGTAGAGGGCCGACGCTCTGAGCAGCGACTCGGTCGCTTCGGTTGCCAGCGGCCAGCGGTCGGCGATGGACAGATAATTGTCGGCGGTCGCGTCCGACTGAGCTTTGACCGCAGCCAGTGCTTCGGCGGCTTGTTTGCGATAGGGGTCGTAAATCGAGGCGTCTTTTTTGAGCAGTTCAGCGATCGCCATTTCCGCTTCGGCGGCAGCGGTCACGGACCCGTCACGCCCGGCTACGCCGATCGTGCGCCATTCGGGTTGATCGAGGATTTCCTGATAGAGTGCCACTTCCGCCGCCGCTTCACCGGTCTTGCGCAGGAACGCCGCGTGCGCCACGCGATAGCGAACCTGTTGATCGGGCGTGAGTGCCGATTGACGCGCTCGGGCGAATAGTTGGCGGATCACTTCCGGCGTGGCGGCGTCGGTGCGAAGCAGTTTGGCACCAAAGCCGCAGGTGATCTCAAACAACCGTTCACGCCCCGGACCGGCCGGAAGTGCCTTGCCGCTGGGCTGGGTCGTCGCCGGATCATCGCCAGCGATACGGACCACCGCTTTGTCCAGCCAGTCGATCGCATCACGCGATTTTCCACCGGCCAGATAAAGCTCGGCATACCGCAGGAACGGCTCGGCCTGGGTCGGATCGTTCTTGATCTGTTCATCAAGCTTGACAGTCGCGACGGCCAGGTCCGTGTATGCCGTTACCCGCGAGAACCCGGCGACGATCAGGTAGTCCGGCGTCGCCAGCACATTGCCCGGGGCTTCTTCGGCCTCATCCCACACACCATTTTGCGGGTAAGAGTCTTCGATCATCAACTGATCGAGTGACATCCGGTGCAGCTTGGAGGCGACGGGGACATAGATGGATTTGGCAGAGACAAACGGACGACCGCGGACGGCTTCTTCTTCGCGGCTATCGTTCTGACCATAATCCAGCCGGCGAAACTTCCCGCCATTGGCAATGATCGTTTTCTCGGTGTCATAGTCGCGCCAGGGGATCGAAAAGATGCTGGAGCGATTGCCCAGGATCATGTTGTCGCCTACCACCGCCAGCAGCATGTCTACCGCTTCGTGCTTGGGGCGTTCCAACTCACGCGAGATGCGTTTGACCTCTTCACCCGAAGCCGCGTCATAGACCAGGATGTCCTTGGAATCCGCAGGCGCGACGAAGAGTCTGCCATCCACGATCATTGGAGGGTCCTGCGTGAATGGCTTGCGTGGCGCGACACCCGATCGGTTGATGAACCCCCGACCCGCCATCCGGTTGCGCGAGCCGATATCTTCACTGCGGGGGTAGATGTTCAGCCACATCGTTTTGCCGTCGGTGGCGTCGATGCAGGCCAGCGCGCCCAGATTGGTCAAGATATAAACCCGGCCATCGGTGTACGACAGCATGGGATTGAACGATCCGGCGGACATGCCGGTCTCAAAATCCATCATCATGTTTCCACCGGCGGTGGAGGCGATGTAGCTGGACCAGAGATACGATCCGTCGTGCAGGCTGATCGCGACGAGGTGGATTTCCTCAAACTGCCCGCCCCGATTGGCGCGAACGGGAACATAGACGGTGT
The DNA here is from genome assembly GCA_041740275.1 of Phycisphaerae bacterium. GTDB lineage: Bacteria > Planctomycetota > Phycisphaerae > Tepidisphaerales > Tepidisphaeraceae > BPJO01. Next base: position 1,319 of record JBGSMH010000237.1, on the reverse strand, counting down.
TGTCGACCACCAGCGGAATGCCACAGAAATCGCCAGCACGGACGCTGGCTTGTTCTTCGGGGATTTTCAGCTTGGAAAGCACCGCCGTCCACGCCGGTCGGCCACTGGTGCGGTCAAGACAAACCAATTGCGTGTTCTTGTTATTCTGATTCGCCTGCATGAACTGATTCATGTTGGGCGCACTGGATTGCCCGAGGACTGAAACGACAAAGCGATCAGTGACGACCAGTCCGAGCGGTTTGCCCATCGGCATCGGATCGCCGCTGGTCGCATAGACGCCCCGATTGTTCCCGCCATGGGTCTGCGCCCAACCGGACAACGGCAGGCCGGAAGTGAGGCTGATCGCGTAGATACGGGCGTTGTCCTGGAAAAACAGCTCTCCATTATCGACGACGGGGAGGATGCCGGTCATCCCGCCAAGTTTGCGTTGCTGCAGGACCTGCCCCGGGTTCTGTTGCTGAAAACCGGGCTGAACGCGGTTGGTTTTGGGCAGGGGAATATCGATCGAGAACATGCGTGCCCCACCCCGGCTGGCATTTTGGGGGACGGCGGACGCTTCGAGATTCCCAAACGCCATCGGCCAGGCGTCGGACTGGAATGTCTTTCGCAGGCTCGGCTGATCTGCGATCTCCTTTTCCAACAAATCCGCAAGCACCACATCCTGCCCGCGCACGACGGCAGCGGCTTGGGGGAACTTGGTCTTCAACTCTTCCAGCCGAGCCTTGGCCTTGACTTCATTCCCGGCCAGGTGTTCGGTCAATGCGGTCTGAAACAGCACCGTCGGACGTTCGGTCAACAGCGACGGGTGATGCGACAGCATTCGGTCGCCCACCCACGCCGCCGATGCAAACTCACCTTGCTCCATGCTCAGCGCCAGCAATCGGACGCCAGCGATCTTGGCCGATTCGGTCGCGAAATATTGCGAAAAGATGGCCTGCAGCGCGGATCGGTCATTGCCCGCGCGATCAAGCAAGTCCTTGGCGGTCTGCTCATAGCGACCGCGATACACCGCCAACCCATCCGCCGGCCATTTGGCGAGTTTCTCCTGAACCAATAACGCGACACTGGTGTACTGCGCGATCGCACCGTTGGCGTCAGATCGTGTTGGCACGACGCGGTCGGCGTACTTCTCGACGATTTCCTGATAGACATTGGCACTCTTGTCCCACTCTTTCAGGCGCTCCATGCGCTCTGCCAGCGCGATCCGCTCCGACGCCACGCCGCTGTCGCGGACATAGACGGAGTTCAGATCCTTCATCTCCGGACCATTTTGAGCAATCGCCAGAGCGGCGGTACAGGCGGCACTAAGCAGAAGGTTA
>JBGSMH010000236.1:0-3276 GCA_041740275.1 Phycisphaerae bacterium | reverse complement strand
TGCCCGCGGCCGATGATCGAACGGGTCGGTTCGTGCCAGATGACGCACCCGATCGGCACTTCGTCCATCGCGCCGGCTTTGCCGGCCTCGGCGATCGCGTGGAGCATGAGTTCTTCAGGGGTCACGATCGAATTAATCCATCCGTCACAGATTATGCGACAGGAACGACCGAGGCGATTTCAGGGATGTTGTCACAGATGTGGCGTTTGATGCCGTCCTGGAGGGTCATCGTGCTGGACGGACACCCATGACACGCACCGTGAAAGCGGATTTTGACGGTATCGCCAACGACATCGACCAATTCGATATCTCCCCCGTCGGCCTGCACCGCCGGGCGGATGCGGTCGATGACCTGCTGAACACGGGTCTTGACGGTGGGCGGGTTTGCTTCGGTGGTCGGCATGAGTGCAATCATTGTAGCCGGATCAGCGTAAGGTGGCAAAGATTACGGACGCCTAAATGCAAATTACTTGCTCTTGGCGGTCTCCAAAACTAATTCGTGTTCAAAAACTTGCTCGAACATGGCCCGCTTTTTCCGTGCGGCCCACAGTTCCAGTTGAATATCGACCGGACTCTGGATCGCGATCGTGACGGCGTTTTTGTCGATCGTGCAGCGGACTTTCTGCACCGCGCTGGCATGACTCCGATCCAAACCGTCGGCCAGCCTCAACAACGCGGCACCGACCCGTATCGTCTTGCGATCGTGCGGGCTGAGCGATGCGTAAAGGGCATGCTTCTTCGGGTTCGGCATCGCCTTGCGGTGAAATCGTGTGATCTTGGCGATCACCTTGATCTCTTCGGGGTCAAAGTTCTTTAGCGCCCCGTTGAGGATCAGGTATTGCCCGTGACGGTGATGGCGTTTGCCGTCAATGTGCCAGCCGATATCGTGCAGCATCGCGGCATATTCGATTAGTTCCCGCTCGTGATCGCCAAGCCCGTGCAACGGCTTGAGATCATCAAACAGCGTCAGCGTCATCCGCGCAACCTGCAAACTGTGCGACTCATACCAGTTGCACCGCCTGGCCAGATCCAGCACAGACCGGCGGCGGGGGTCGGGCACGTCGCGGCGAATCTGCATGTCCGGGCTATGCCTCGCCAAATAGTCGGCCAGGATTCCCTCGCGAAGCGCCGCTCCGCACAGATGGATTCGATCGATCTCAAGCATGTCCATCAACATCCCCACCAGCACCACCCCGGCGATGATCTGGTCTTTACGCTGGTCATCCAACCCACGGATGCGAGACCGCTCTTCGGTGGTGGTCTTGAGGAGTTTGGCTTCCAACTTGGCCAGCTTGGATCGCTCGATTTCCGATGAATCGCCGCCGCTGAGGGAGGCGATGTTTTCCAGCGTGCCGCTCGAGCCCAGACATCGCACCGGATGCAGCGACTTGATCTTGGCGACCAGCGGCTCAAGCTCCTTCTGATACCGATCGCGCAATTTGGTCAGGTCACTCTTGCTGATCGGGTCGCTGTTGACCAGTTGTGCGCTCATGCGGGCGGCACCGAGTTTGCGGCTTTCGAGCAGTTTGGCTTCGTGAGCATCACCGACGATAAACTCCACGCTCCCGCCGCCGATGTCGATGATCAGGTGGGGCTGATCGGACAGGTCGATCGCCGACCGCACGCCCAGATAGATTAGGCGTGCTTCTTCGCGCGCCGAGACGATTTTGACTGACAGTTTGAGTTCGCGTTTGATCTGCTCGATCAGATCGCCGCCGTTGTCGGCCTCGCGGATGGCGCTGGTGGCGACGGCAACGATCTTCTCCGCCTGTCTTTGCCTCGCCGCCTGCTTCATCCGTGCCAGCGACGCGATCGCCCGCGCCATCGCCTCTTTGGAGAGGCTGCGCGAGGGGAAACTGATGCGTCCCAGTCCGACCATCTCCTTGACCCGCCACAGTGTCGTAACCGCGCCATCGCTGTCGGCCTGGGCGACGATCATGTGGACGCTATTCGACCCCACATCGATCGCCGCCAACCGCAGCGACCCGCTGGTCAAGTTCGGGTTGTCCGTGTTTGTCTGCATTCCCAATCAGTCTACGCCGCCGCTTGCCCGGGGACAAAGATTCGCAATCCCCGATCCAATGACGGGAGTGCGGTAGGATGCGAAATTGACCGACCGATAGGTCGGCTCCGTGCCCCGTTTTCTATGGCGAATGACATTGCTATGATCTGACAATGACCTGTCCTGACATCCTCGTTCGCAATGAAACCGCCGCTGATGTGAACGCGATCAGCGAAGTAACGATCGCGGCGTTTAGGACCTTGGCAATCAGCAGGCAGACTGAGCATTTCATCGTTGCCGCGCTCCGTGCTGCTGACGCACTGACGATCTCGATGGTGGCGGAGTTGAAAGGACGAGTCGTGGGGCATATCGCGTTCTCCCCGGTATCGCTTTCCGATGGCACGACCGGATGGCACGGCCTCGGTCCAGTATCTGTCTTGCCCGAATACCAGCGTCAAGGCATCGGCGGCATTTTGATAGACGCGGGTCTGTCGCGACTTAAAGAGCTGAAGGCCCGCGGCTGCTGTCTCGTGGGTCATCCGGGCTATTACCCGCGATTCGGATTCAGAAACGCCGACGGCCTGATTCTCGAAGGCGTCCCGCCGGAGGTTTTCTTCGTATTGCCGTTAGATGGGCCTGTTCCGCAGGGTATCGTGACGTTTCACGAAGCCTTCATAGCGGATGGGCCGAAGGAATAGTGCCTTGCGCACACACGCCCGAACCCAAATTCTGAAAAGGATCGCTTCGCCTATGCCCGACGGCGGGCAAGGAGCAGTGGGACGCCCAAGGCCAGCAAAGTGAGGCTCGAAGGCTCGGGAATGGTGTAATTGCTGTAAGCCGTCCACATATCGAGATTAAACGCGGAGAGCCTGTCGGAGTCAGCACCGGCCGTGTAGCCGAGCGACGCGTAAAGCTCCATTTCCTTCAGCCAGTATCGGTCCATGTAGTCGAACAAAGCGGGATGGTTCCATTCGTCCTCCAACCCGAGCATCTTGGCCGTCAGCACCTGACCGATAAGTGATCGACCCACCAGCCGCCGGTAGGATGCGTTCCAGTTGCTGCCATCGCGGTTGGGTGCGCGCGTGTGTTGCTCACCCCATTCGGCCACGCCAAAAAATGAGGCGTCATACGGGTCGCGCGGGCGGCCGTCACCCGTGTAGTGAGCCCGATCGATGTCCGCCTGGGTAACATAGAACGTCTGGCGATCTTCCTGGAAAGCGTTGGGATAATCGATGCCTATCGCGAGCATGTCTGGGTCTTCGAGCACCAATCCC
>JBGSMH010000235.1:0-9521 GCA_041740275.1 Phycisphaerae bacterium | reverse complement strand
GAAGGCCGCGGAAACTTGAATAAAGGACTCAAAGACCTGATGCTCCGCTGGGACAGCACCAAGTCAGACTGGTCGGACGATGTGGCCGTCGAGTTTGAGAAAAATTACCTCGAACCCCTCGAGCTGGCGCTGCGACAAGCGGTGTCGGCGATGGATCAAATGGCGCAGATCCTGTCGCGTGTGGACCGCGACTGTAAATAGTTGATGATGCGTGGGGGACTCAGCGACCGCAGACGGCTTTTTCGCAACCGAAACGATCGACAAACACCATGACCACACCCTCGACGCCCTCGCTTTCATCGGCCACGTCCGATCCTTCCGCGCTCGACTCAGCCGACGAGATCGCGATTCGCCCGACTCCGCGCGATGTCCAGCGTAACGCCCTGCGCGACCTGTTGACCCTTTCGCGGCAGCTTTCGACATTTGAATCAGAACTGGAAACCAAGCATCGGGAATCCGAAACCGAAACCAACGCACTGTTCGAGCGACAATCCCGCGATTTTGATTACCGCCTCGAGGCAATCCGGCGACAGATCGACGAACGGTTCGAAGAACGCGCCGCCAGCATTGCCCAGCATCACGCCGAAGAGATCGCCAAGCTCAAGGCTACACACGCGCAGAAACGTGCCAAGTACATCAACGAGTATGACACCGCCAAGCGGGAGTTGAAGAAAAAGTTCGATCAGGCGTCCTGGCTCGCCGACAGCGTGCTTGAAGCCGCCGAACTTCAGGCGGCGGCGGCGTTTCGGAAGGATTCGGAGCGTCATGGCGACCTACTCGAAGCGATCAACAAGACCGAAGGCAACGTCGTCGCACTCGTGCAAACCTACGGCGTAACGCCCGTCCCGGCCGATCAGCCGTCGCTTGATCCCGATGCGATTCGCGAAAACGCCGACGCGACCCTCGCCGAGCAACAGGCCAATGTCGATCGGTACGTCGCCAAATTGCGGCGACTCGGATTCGCACGGCTTCTGACCGGCATCTGGCCAGGTGTGTTGGTCATTTTGTCCGTCGTTGGTGCGGCGGTGTATGTGCAGTATCAACTGCAAACAACCATCCCCGACTGGGGAAAACTGACCTACCCGATGGCCGGGGCGTTTGTCGGGTCGATCGTGGTCATCGTCCTGCTCAAAATTCTGGCTTCATCACAGGTCAAAAAGACCTATACGCCGCTCCGCACCGCGATCGCCGACACGCGGGTTGCCAGCACGGTCGTGAATGAAAACGCCGCTCGTGCGCGCGCTTTAGCAGTCCGCGAAGCGACCGAAAAACGCAATGATGAGATCGAGCGTTCGCGACAGCAGTTAACGCCCGTTCAGCAACAGGCGCAGCAGCAGCGCGATGTGCAGATCAAGGCAGTCGATAGCGAACACGAACACGCCGTCGCCAAGGCTCAGCAGCATCAACAGCGACAAGTGGCGGAACTGGAGGCGTGGAAGAACAAGCAAATCGACGAGTCGGCCGGCAAGGTCGTCGATGAAAAGAACAAACTCCGCGCAAAGTTCGACGCCGACACCAAGAAGCTGCTGGCCAGCTATCAGGAGCGTCGCGCCAGTCTGCAAAAGCGTTGGCATGACGGACTCAAGAGCATTCAGGCCCCGATCGGCCAGACGCAATCGAGCAATAAACTCCGCACCGACTGGGCCGGTTTAGTCGGCAATTGGCAGGCCCCCAAGTCATTCCCAGAGACGGTTAATTTCGGTTCACTGGCGATCGACATGGCCAAGCTGTCGGAGAGTATTCCGAAGGATGGGTCGTTTCAGTTGGCGTTGCCGGACCAGTTTGCGGTCCCGGCGTTGATGGCGTTTCCGCGCGAAGCGTCGGTTCTGATCCAAACCCCACCCGATGGCCGCGAAGAGGGGCTGGCGGCGCTGCAGATGGTGATGACCAAGTTACTGATTTCGCTCCCGCCCGGACGGGCACGGTTTACGATTGTCGATCCGGTCGGGTTGGGCCAGTCCTTTGCCGGTTTCATGCACTTGGCGGACCACGATGAGCAACTGGTGACCAGCCGAATCTGGACGACGCCCGAGCAGATCGACCAGCGATTGACCGACCTGACCGAACACATGGAAACGGTTATTCAGAAGTACCTGCGAAACGAATTTGAGACGATTGATGATTACAACGCCCAGGCGGGCGAACTGGCCGAGCCGTATCGCTTCTTGGTGATCGCCGATTTCCCGAGTGGATTTGAAGGTGAGGCGGGTCGACGATTGCAGTCGATCGCCCGAACGGGTGCGCGCTGCGGCGTCTACACGTTGATCCTGCGTGACACGCGGCAGGCGTTGCCCGCCGACACGATGATTGAGGATATCGAAGGGGCGTCTGCCAACATCGTCCGCGAGCATGGCAAGTGGGTGTGGAAGGATGAGGTTTTTGGACAGTTTCCGCTCACGCTCGACACCCCGCCCGATGATGAAACGCTGTCGAGAATCGCGCACCAGGTCGGTGCCGCCGCCAAAGAGGCGAACCGGGTGGAGGTCGATTTTGACAATATCGCACCCAAGTATGAGCAGTTCTGGACGCGATCGAGTTCGGAAGAAATCGCGGTGCCAGTGGGCCGGATGGGGGCAACACGATTGCAGAACTTTCGCTGTGGCAAAGGCGTCGCTCAGCACACCCTGGTGGCGGGCAAAACAGGGTCGGGTAAATCGACGCTGTTGCACGCGCTGGTAACGAATCTGGCGATGTGGTATTCGCCGGACGAAATTGAGTTTTATCTGATCGACTTTAAGAAAGGCGTGGAGTTTAAGACGTACGCCGACTACCAATTGCCGCATGCCCGGGCGATCGCGGTGGAATCGGACCGTGAGTTTGGCCTGAGTGTGTTGCAACGGATCGACGCCGAGCTTTCCCGTCGGGGCGAGCTGTTTCGTAAGGCTGGTGTGCAGGATCTGTCGGGTTATCGCCAGACCGACAATGCACAGGTATTACCGCGGGTGATGCTGATTATTGATGAGTTTCAGGAGTTTTTCACCGAAGATGACAAGCTGGCCCAGGACGCGCAACTGCTGCTGGACCGCTTGGTAAGGCAAGGCCGTGCGTTTGGTATTCACGTCTTCCTCGGCTCACAAACCATTGGCGGATCGGGATCGTTGGCACGGACGACCATCGGACAGATGGCGATCCGCATTGCGCTACAGTGCAGCGAGACCGACAGTCAACTGATCCTCGGCGACAACAATTCGGCAGCCCGATTGCTGTCGCGTCCGGGTGAAGCGATCTACAACGATGGCGGCGGGGCGGTGGAGAACAATTCGCCTTTCCAGGTCGCGTGGTTGCCCGACAGCAAACGCGAGATTTACCTGCAAAAGGTCAACCAGCGGCTCAAGGAAAAGGGCGTCAATCGCCCGATCATCCCGCCGATCGTATTTGAAGGAAATGCACCCGCGGATATTTCAAAGAATCATCAGTTGTCCATGGCGCTCACGACGCGGGCGGATGTTTCTGTTCCGCAAATCTGGCTTGGCGATCCGGTGGCGATCAAGGAGCCGACGTCGATCTTGTTCCGGCGTCAGTCGGGATCAAACGTGTTGATCGTCGGCCAGCAGGATGAGCAGGCGATGTGTACGCTAATCGCATCGGCGATTTCGCTGGCGGCACAGTTGCCGGCGGATCGGGCGCGATTTGTGCTTCTCGATGGCACACCGACCGATTCGTTTCTGGCTGGGCAAATGCCGGCGGCGATGGAATCGCTGCCCAACGAGACCAAACACGTCGAATACCGTCAGGTCGATGACGCGATCAACGAGTTGGCAGAAGAACTCAAACGTCGCCAGGACGACGATCAAGGACATCCGCCAGCGGTCTTCCTGATCATCAACGGATTGCAGCGTTACCGGTCGCTCCGCAAGGGTGATGAAGAGTTCAGCTTCTCGGTTTCTGATGAACCCAAAAAAGCGTCTGCCGCCAAGCAGTTTGTGGAGTTGGTCAAAGAAGGCCCGAACCACGGCATCCATGTCATCGCCTGGTGCGACACGCTGGCGAGCATCGAGCGGACGTTTGAGCGTGGGTTGATGCGTGAGTTTGACAACCGCGTGTTGTTCCAGATGAGCAGCAACGATTCGAGCAACCTGATCGATTCGCCGGTGGCCAACAAACTCGGGTTCTTCCGCGCGTTGGCCTATAGCGAAGAGCAGGGCGTGATGGAGAAGTTCCGCCCGTACGGTTTGCCACCCAAAGCGTGGCTGGCCGAAGTGAGCCAAAAGCTGCGGTCGCGATGAGTCGATTAGCCCGTGATCGAGATCTTGCGAATCGCCTCGAACAGCACGATCCCGGCGGCGGTGCTGAGGTTCAGACATCGCTCGTTGGGGGCTTGGGGGATCTGTACCTGCTGATCGGCGAACCGATCGAGTAGCGACTTGGGCAACCCCGGTCCTTCACTACCCAACACCAGTGCGTCCCCATCGGCAAAAGGGGCGTCCCAGATCGACTGGCCGCGACCGTTTTCGCAAAGCCACAGGCGGGTCGATGCGAACGCCTCCAGAAACGCGTTCAGATCATCATGAACTGCCAATTTCAGGCGCGGCCAATAGTCCATCGCGCTGCGTTTGAGTTTGGCGTCGGTCAATAAAAACCCCATTGGCCGCACGATGTGCAGCTCCGTCCCGCTGGCGACGCAAAGCCGCGCGATATTTCCGGTATTGGGCGCGATCTGCGGATGAACCAGCACAACCTTTAAATGGTGCGGGCGGATGAAGCTCATGGTTTGGCGCGTCCTTCGCGCACCCATTGCCCGTGTCGGTCGGCCTGCAAGAATGAGCCTTGTTCGAAACACCATGCGGTCAGACGCCCGTCGATGTGCACCGCACAGGCGGTATCGAGCAGTACGCAGCGGCTGCCGATCACCGGCACGATGTCGTCATTTTTGACATACATCGTCACCGGCGTGTGTCCGAAAAAGCCGACCCGATCCCACGGCTTAATCGACTGAATCTCCGCCGAATTAAACCGGCCCCAGATGACTTCGTGTCGCAGGTGTGCGGATCGGGCCAATTGTTGTGCAAAACTGGGCTCGCCCGCGTGTTCGTCCGGATCCCACCGGGCGTGAATGACGAAAAACTCATCCTCCTCCTGCACCACCGGCAACGCCCGCAAAAACTCCCGGTGTGCCAGCGGAATCGGGTCCAGCAGCGTCGCGATTGCCTGCGGCGACGGGTGACGTCTTGCGTGATCGATCTGCGCCCAGTCGATGCCGTAGCTGGTCAGCGTCTGCTCCAGCCCATATTTCATGAAATGCTCGAACGTCGGAACCAGCGTTGTCAGTTGATCGTGCGGCGCGAAACATTTGCCATTGACCAGCAGATCAAGCGTGTCGTCGTGATTGCCGCGAACGAAGCGGGCGCGCTTGAGCTTCAGCAACAGATCGATCACCCCGCGACTGTCAGGCCCGCGATTGACGTAATCCCCGGCGAAGATCAACTCCGCCTGCGGATCGCGTTTGCCGATCGCGTTGAGGAGTAGCTCAAGCGGCTTGAGCATCCCGTGAATGTCGCCAATGATCCAACGCATGGTGTTTAATTTGCCCCTGAGATTTAGGTGGAGGCACAGGAGAGATCAGTCATCTTCCGGCTCTTCCAGTGCGGGCGTGACCGGCTGAGGCATCGCGCCCGGCTCGGTGAGCATCCGACGAACCTCATCGACGATCCTGACCGGTTCGGTCAGACGTCCGTAGCCGACATTGCGACAGGCCAGCCAGCCGGCTTCGGGTCCGATGAAGCGGTAGCCGAGGTTGGCGAGCTTGGCGTAGTTGTCCTGGGCGATGGGGTTTTCCCACATCCGCGTGTTCATCGAAGGGGCAAACACCACCGGGCAGGCGGCGGCGCAGATCATCAGACTGACCAGATCATCACAGATGCCATGCGCGACCTTGGCGATCATATTGGTGGTGGCCGGGACGATCAGCATCAGGTCGGCGTGCTCGGTCAGCTTGATGTGCTGGGCGTCAGACGATTCGACCAGATGAAACGTATCGGTTCGTACCGGTCGGCCTGACAGGGCCTGAAAAGTCAGCGGCGTGACAAACTCCTGTGCCGATCGGGTCATCACGACGGATACGCCCGCGCCAGTCTGGACGAGCTTGGAAACAACATCCGCAGCTTTGTAGCAGGCGATTCCTCCACAGACCGCGACGATGATTTCGCGGCCTTTGAGTTCGTTACCGGTGGCGGTGGGGTCGGTGGGCATGGGATACAGCGTACCGCTGGTCAGTCGGAATATGAAGCCCCCAAACGACAAGCCAGACGCGATGGTGAACTGTCACCGTCCCGCCTGGCTGCGATTTGAGGCTTCAAGTGACGAAAAACGTTCAGTCAGGCTTAACCAAACCGGACGCTTCGTAGTCGATGGTGATCTTGTCCTGCAGGACTTCCTGGATCGCGACTTCGAGGTCAGTCATGCCGTCTTGACGTTCGACCAAGGGACGGGCACCGTCCATCAGTTCGAGCATGCGTTTTTGCAGCAGGGCGGTGAGCTTGAATCGGCCGCCGACTTTATTGACGATTTCGTCGCTCTTGAGGGCTTCGATCATAGTTATTCTTGGCTGAGGTCTGGGGTTTCGGGTGAATCAATCGGGGAGACATTTTCCCGAAAAGCAAGCTAGGTACTGTAGCAGGACGGGATCGGGAACGCAAATCGCGTTTTATAGCCCGGCGTTTCGATTCAGGTGGATGATTTTGATGATCTCTTCGACCGCCGACTCGAGTTCGTCGTTGATGACCATGTAATCGAAGGCCCGGCTGCCGCGTGCCATGGCGATTTCCCGTCGAGCGGCGCGGTAGCGGTGCTGGATGACCTCGGCACTGTCCCGGCCGCGATCGGTCAGCCGCTGCAAGAGCGTCTGGTGATCGGGAGGGAGGATGAAAATCAGGACCGCGTCTGCAAACGCATCGCGAATCTGCAAGGCACCCTGGACGTCGATCTCGAGAAGGACGTCTTTTCCATCACCAAGTTGGTCGAGAGTCGGGTGTTTGGGAGTCGCGTAATAGTCGCCATAGACCTGGGCGTATTCCAGGTAAGCGTCGGCGTCGAGCCTGCGGAAAAACTCGGTCTTGTTGATGTGCTCGTACACCTTGCCGAGTTCATCCTGCGGCTTCTTTTCGCGGGTGGTGACCGAGACGGTGTAATAGACCTTGGTTCGCTCTGCCAGCAGCCGAGCGATGGTCGATTTGCCGACGCCAGACGGTCCGACCAGAACAAGCAAAAGGCCGCGATGTTGGGCGTTGAGTGTGGGCATCAGTCGGGCTTGGTTTGATCGGGCAACACGGGTTTGACGTGGGTGGTCACAACCCGATGCGTCACTCCACGTTCTGAACTTGCTCCTTCATTCGGTCGATCGAACCCTTTATATCCACCACATGCCCGGCGATGTGGGCGTCGTTGGCTTTGGAGCCGATCGTGTTGGCCTCGCGAAGCATTTCCTGCGTGATGAAGTCGAGTTTTCGCCCGGCGTGCTCATTGGTACGACATGCCTGCTCAAACGACGTCAGATGATGCCGCAATCGCTGTATTTCTTCTGAAATATCTGATCGTTCTGCGAAGACCGCAACTTCTTTGAGTAAGTCGATCTGTGATACCTGCATCTGCGCCTTGCTGACCAGTTCGTTGACGCGATTGCTCAGCCGTTTGTGATACTCATCGATCACAAACGGGGCGCGTTTTTCGATCTCTGACAGGCTGGTCGCAATCACATCGGCGTGTTTGAGCAGGTCGGTAAACAAGGCCTGGCCTTCGCGCTTTCGCATCACCAGCAGTTTATCGACCGCAGCATGAATGAGCTTGCGAATGACCGGCCCGTGTTTTTCGAGGTGATCGCCTTCTTCGTCGGGTTCCTGGCACACTCCGGGCAGACTCAAGAGCGATGCCAGATCAATTCGAGCCGCACCGTCGAGGCCTTTGACCTCTTTGAGCTGGTCGATATAGCTCTGCAACGCGGGTTTGTTGATCAGGTATGCGGCACTGGCACCTTCGACTCGCATCTTCAGGATGCAGGTGATCGACCCGCGCACGAGCCGCTCGCGGAGCATGGTTTCGATCTCGGGTTCCAGCCCCGCGACGATATCGGGGAGCTTGATGACGGGTTTGAAAAAGCGGTTATTCAGCGATCGGACTTCGACCGCGTAATGCGTTTCGGCTTCGGCGATGGCGGCATCGCCGAAGCCGGTCATGCTGATGATCATGCTGGTGGGACTGGCATTCATGAGATGAGTGCTATGGGGTCGGAGTTGTAGTCGCCGGTGCAGTGGTCGGTGCTGGGGTGGTCGGAGCCGCAGTTGTGGGCTTTGTGGTGGATTCCACGGGCGTCAAGTCGCCGCTTCCGGGTGTGACCGGTTGGGTGGCGGACTTGGGGGTTTCGGCAGTGAACTGCTGGTTTCGCTGGTGAATGCTGTCGGCCATCAGATTGAGTCCGATGCCCAGGATCAGAAACACACCAAAAACGACCGCAGTCGCCCAGGTAAGCACATCGCCGGTTTTGGCACCAAAAGCGGTGTTGCCCCCGACGCCTCCGAACGCCGACGCCAGACCGCCACCGCGACCTTTTTGGATCAGCACCAGCAGGATCAGGAACAAGCTCAGCACGATGAAGAGCATCAACAGAATGTAGTAGATGGAGATAGGAACCATAATTTTGTCGCTAAATGTTTGAAGAGACGGGGTTTATATCCCGGCTTTGACGATTGCCAGGAAGCTGTCGGCTTTGAGAGCGGCGCCACCGATGAGACCGCCATCGACGTCGGGCTGGGCCAGCAGACCCTTGGCGTTTTCGGGCTTCATGCTCCCGCCGTACTGAATACGGACGGCATCGGCAAAGCCCTTGTTCCACTTTTTGCCCAGATAGTCGCGAATGAACGCATGAACTTCCTGAGCCTGTTGATCGGTCGCGTTGCGGCCGGTACCGATCGCCCAGACGGGTTCATAGGCAATGACCAGTCTTGACGGGTCGGTGATTGATTTTGCGTCCAATTCATCGATCTGAGCCTGACAGACCGCCAGGGTCTTGTCGGCATCACGTTCGTCGAGCTTTTCGCCGACGCAGTGGACCAGAATCAGCCCGGCGGCATAGATTTTGGCGGCTTTCTTGGCGATCAGGTCGGACGGTTCTTTGATGACGTGACGCCGCTCGCTGTGCCCGGTCAGGCAGAACTTGATGCCCAGATCCTTAAGCATGTCCAGGCTAATTTCGCCAGTAAAAGCCCCGTTGTTCTCAAAATAGGCGTCCTGGGCCCCGACCAAGACGCTCGATCCGGCGACCGCCTGAGCGACCGCATCCAGATAAACGAACGGCGGGGCGATACCCACATCCACTCCATCGGGCACGCCCGATGCGATGACCTTCGCCAGGTCGACCGCCTGAGCCTTAGTGGTGTTCATCTTCCAGTTGCCAGCTACAAATTTCGTACGAGCCATGTTTCTAAATCCCAGTTTGGTGCAAGCCCTCGGGGCTTACGTTAAAGTCCTCTATCCCGTGTCGAGCACTGCATCGTAGCGACTTATCAGGCACGCGCCAAACGTCGCGGATC
>JBGSMH010000234.1:0-9087 GCA_041740275.1 Phycisphaerae bacterium | reverse complement strand
GTGGACATGCACCTGTCGCATGTCCCGCAGATGGTCGAGTTTGGGTTTTTCGGGCAGATCGATTTTGCGGTGGTCGAGGCGGTTGATGCCTATGCCGATGGGCGCGTTTTCCTCAGCACATCGGTCGGTGCGTCGCCTTCGTTCCTGAAGCACGCCAAGAAGATCATCATCGAGATCAACCGGTACCATCATCCGCGGGTGATGGAGATGCACGACATCAAGATTCTCCCGACCCCGCCGCACCGGTTGCCCATCCCGATCGACTTCCCGCTGCAAAAGATCGGCACGCCTTTCGTGCAGGTCGATCCGTCGAAGATTGTCGGCATTATCGAGACCAACGAATCCGACGGCGTTGCTCCGTTCGATGAGGCCGATGATGTTTCGCAGAAGATCGCCAATCACATCATCGACTTCATCCTCGAAGAGAAAACGCATGGCCGCATCCCCAAGGAGTTTTTGCCGCTGCAATCGGGCGTGGGCAACGTCGCCAACGCAGTGATGGCCGGGTTGGGTGCGAACAAAGATGTTCCGCCTTTCTACATGTTCTCAGAAGTGTTTCAGGACGCCTTGGTCGATCTGATGCTCAACGGACGGCTTCTGGGTGCCAGCGCCACCAGCCTGACCTTGTCTGATCCGCAGATTCAGCGGGTGTATTCGGATATGGATTTCTTCACCAAGCGGATCGTTCTGCGTCCGCAGGAATTGAGTAACAATCCCGGCGTGGTGCGTCGGTTGGGCGTGATCACTGTCAATACCGTGCTGGAAATGGATATCTACGGCTGTGCCAACTCCACGCATGTGGCCGGGACGCAACTGATGAACGGCGTGGGTGGGTCGGGCGATTTTACGCGCAATGGCTATCTGTCGTTCCTGGTCGCCCCGTCGATCGCCAAGGGCGGGAAGATCAGCACCGTCGTGCCGATGGTCACGCATTGCGATCACAACGAACACAGCGTTCAGGTGGTGGTGACCGAACAAGGTCTGGCCGACCTGCGGGGGCTGGGCCCGATCGAACGGGCGCGTCGGATCATCGACAAATGCGCGCACCCGATGTACCGCGACTACCTGCACAAGTACATCGAGAACTCGCCGATGGGCCATGTGCGTCACGATCTGAGCAAATGCTTCGAGTTGCATCAGAACCTGCTGACGACCGGCCAGATGCTGCCGAAATAGGCGTCGATAAAATTCGTAGGGCACGCTATTGCGTGCCGAAATGCTACAGAACAAGCCAAAGCGCCAGACCTGCGATCGTGATTTGGACGGTCGCGACGGTCGACCACTTCAGCCAGCGCGGAAGCCGGATCGTGTCGTGATCGACATCGGCACCGATTCGCATCGCGCCGCGTTCCCGGCGGCGGTGCTCCATGGTCGCCAAGACGAGATTGGCGTCGAAACGCTTTAGCCCCAGTCGCTGACCTCTGGAAATGAGCCGGTCGCGTTCTGCCAGCGTCAGATGCCCGCACAAGAGTTTGTCTTCGATCGCCCGGGCAAACCCGCGCAACACCGCAGGATCGGCACCAAGCAGGTGCTCCAGCGTCTGGGTCGGGGGTTGGTGCGGGATCGGCCGGGTCACAAACTGATTGTATCCCGCTGATGGATCGGATTACGCCGAAACCCGCGCCCGCGACGGGCTATCCACAATCGATTTGTGTGAATTTGCGGCGTTTGTGTCGGCAATTCGTGCACGATCGTTCGCATTGGCTCGGTTTGCCCCATAGACTCACCCACGCGAATGAATAAATGGCTCAAACGAATCGGATGGACCGTCGGGATCGTCCTGCTGCTGATCGCGGCAGGGGCGTGGATCGTCTACGACCGCGCCAATGCCGTGCCCGACTGGTACGCCCAGGCCAAAACGGCGCTATCGGATGATCCTGATCTGGAGAATCGCACGACCATGCGACTGCACAATTGGGCGAGCAAGGCGTCGGCGGGGGATGCGACGCGCAAGCCGGACGACGAACGACGCTATACCGTCGAACTGACCGCCGATGATATCAATCGACTGATCGTCAAATGGAGTCGCTCCACCGGGCTTGAAGACCGGATGAGTCGCCATGTGCAGGAGATCCGCGTTCGGCTGGCGGACGGGAAGATCACCATCGCGGGATTGTCACCTGAATATCAAAAAGTGCTGAGTGCGTCGCTTGTACCGGTGGCGGGTACCGATGGCTATTCCCAACTGCGACTGGATGCGCTCTATGCAGGCGATCTGCAGTTGCCGCTGGTCTCGATGAAAAGCTACCGCTCGCAACTGACTGCGGATGTCGCCAGACAGGCCGAGCAAAAGCGGGAAAAGATCGCGGTGGATGAACACAGCGTCGCGACGCGTGCGACGGCGGATCTGTATTACGCGGATATGGCGGCGGCGCTGTTTGCCGGTCAGTCGGCAGATGCCTACGCGTTCATCGGGCGAGTTCAGGGCCTGGATGCCCCGTTGGTCTCGCGGGTCTGTGACATCAAGGTCGAAAACGGCAAATTGACGATGACACTCGAGATGCTGGACGCCCGACAGCGGCAGGTGCTGACCGATTATTTGCAGTCGGTCGGCAAGCCGAACCCGCCGTCGGACGCCCATCCCTGATGCGTCGTCTCGCCTAGGCGATTGCTGGCGTTACGCGACCAATCGCGTGACTGTGGACGGTTCGGAAGACGTCGCGGACGATCGCGTGCAGCGCGTCCATCCACGTCTTGCCGCGATTGCGGAATGCGAATTGTCCGAGTCGATCCTGCCCGGTCGCAGTCACTTCGACATGCTTTCCGGTTCGGCGAAGGCTGATTTTGATCATAAAATTGCCGATGCGGTCGCCAAGGCGCAGTGCACGCTTAAGGCGGGCCAGCATCTGCTTTTTCTGGGTGGGCTTGAGAAGCACATTTCCGGCGTCGATCGTGATCATGAGAAAACTCCCTCAAAAAACGAACGTTCGATCCGATTCCCGAATGGTTTACATGCAACATACATGCCACAGTCGCATACCCGTCTTTTTACGATTGGAAACGAGTTGCGAAACCTAAATGATTGTACCTTTGCCGCGTCGGCTAGACATTATAAAAAAAGCCGTTTATCCTGCACCGTTTCCGATGTTGAGAAAGGAGCATTTGAATGGCTAAACCCCGTCGTCGCCGAAAGATCGGCTCGAAAAAACGTAAAGCCCGCCGCGACCGTCGCAAACGCTAACGCGTCACCCGATACAAGTGAACCGGGACGGATCTGCACCTTTGGCTGCACATCTGTCCCGGCTCTTGCTTAATCGCAAGCTAACATGGCAAGGTTAACTATGCTGCCCACAGGATAGGCAATTACTCACGCGCCCACGCAAGGCGACGCAACACTTGGGTGCTGCGCTATGTGAGCCGTTGTCTTGAATCGGTTGAAAGATCATGCCAAAAACGCCTGCCAAACCCGAATTGCCCCCAATCGGCGACCTATCCGAACAGCAGCTTTTTCTCAATCGAGAATTGAGTTGGCTCGACTTTAACGAGCGCGTTCTGGAACTGGTCACCGACGCGCAAATGCCTCTGCTGGAAAGAGTTAAGTTTCTGGCGATCTTTGCCAGCAACCTCGACGAGTTCTTCATGAAGCGCGTGGGCGGCCTGCAGCGCCAGCGGACCGCCGGGCTAATGGAGCGGTCACTGGATGGGCTAACCGTCAATGAGCAACTGGCATCGGTCCACAAGCGGACTCGCCCGCTAATGAACCAGATGTATGCGCTTTGGTTCGATGACCTGCACCCGACGCTCAAAAAAGAGGGGATCATCATCCGCCGGTATCAGGACCTGCCCGCCTGCGATCAGGATCTGGCCAATGAGTTTTTCCGCAAGCAGGTTTTCCCGATCCTGACCCCGCTGGCGGTCGATCCGGGGCACCCGTTCCCGTTTATCAGCAACCTGAGCCGGTCGATGGGCGTCATGCTCGAAGCCCCCAGCGGGGCACAGAGCTTCTGCCGGATCAAATTACCCGAAAATCTCCCGCGCTGGGTCCCGCTCTCCGAGGCCAATAGCTTTGTCCCGCTGGAGGGCGTGATCGCCGGTAATTTGCAGATGCTGTTTCCGGGGATGAATGTGCTGGAGCATCACCTTTTCCGGGTGACGCGCAACGCGGATATCGAGTTGGACGAGGAAGACGCCGACGATTTGCTGGCGATGGTGACCGAGGAACTTCGCAAGCGTCGGCTGGCGGGCGTGGTGCGTCTGGAACTGCCCGTAGGCATGAGCGACGCGATGCGCGCTTTGATCGTCGATGGCATCGAATGCGACCCGGAAGACATCTATGTCGTGCCCGGCCCGGTGGATATGGACGATCTGATGGCGTTGGCGTTTATCGATCGACCCGATCTGAAGTTCACGCCCTGGCAGCCCATGATCCCGCCGCGATTGCAGGACGAGGATGCGGATATCTTCTCGGCGATTCGCCAGGGCGATCTCTTGGTTCATCACCCGTACGAGAGCTTCAGCGCCAGCGTCGAGCGGTTCATTAAAGCTGCAGTCAATGATCCGAAGGTGCTGGCGATCAAACAGACGCTTTACCGCACCAGCAGCGATAGCCCGTTCGTCCCCGCATTGATCCGCGCCGCCGAGATGGGTAAGCAGGTGGCGGTGCTGGTGGAGATCAAGGCACGGTTCGACGAGCAACGAAACGTGGAACTGGCTCAGAAGCTGGAAAAAGCCGGCGTTCACGTCGTCTACGGGCTGGTCGGACTCAAAACCCACTGCAAACTGGCGATGGTGGTCCGCGAAGAGCCCGATGGCTTGCGAACGTACTGTCACATCGGCACGGGCAACTACAACTCCAAAACCGCCTACCTCTACACGGATGTCGGCCTTTTCACCGCCAACCCGCTGATCACCAGCGATGTCATCGAATTGTTCCATCATCTGACCGGCCGATCGATTAAGCAGGATTACAGCAAATTGCTGGTCGCCCCGGTCAATATGCGCGACCGGTTTCTATCGATGATCAAACGTGAGATCGACCATGCCCGGGCCGGCAAAAAGGCGCACATCATCGCCAAGATGAACGCCTTGCAGGATCACAAATTGATCAAGGCGTTGTACGAAGCCAGCCAGGCGGGCGTTCGGATTGACCTGATCGTTCGTGGGTTCTGCTGCCTTCGGCCGGGCGTGCCGGGGTTGAGCGAAAATATCCGCGTGGTGTCGGTCCTCGGGCGGTTTCTGGAACACTCGCGCATCTATTATTTCCACAACAACGGCAACGACGAGGCCTTCATCGGGTCGGCCGACTGGATGGTTCGCAATCTCGACTACCGCGTCGAAGCCATCACCCCGATCGAAGACAAAGCCCATCAGCAGGAATTGCGACACATTTTGCAGGTGTCGCTGGATGACCAGACGCACGCGTGGGATTTGCAGGCCGACGGGTCGTGGAAGCGAACCAATGCGACAGCGTCGTCAAAAGACAAGGCCAGCGCCGAAGGAACCCAGGCGGCGCTCATGCGGCTGACGCTGGAAACCCACCGGCGGATTCGCCGCTCGTAGGCGATTTCGACATGCCGCTGGCATCGCGTAGAATCCCAAGCGATGGCTCAACTTTTCATAGACCGATTGATCACCAGTATCCGCTCCGGCAAAGCCCCGATCTGCGTCGGCATTGACCCAATGCTCGAAGCGTTTCCCGAAGAACTTAAGCCTCACGACCGCCGCGACCTCGACGCCTGCGTGGATGAGGTCTACGCGTTTTGCTCCGGCGTACTTCACGCGGTGGCACCGGTGGCACCGATCGTTAAGTTTCAGATCGCCTATTTTGAGCAATTCCTCTGGCAGGGCGTAGAGGCGTATTACGAACTGATCCACGAGGCCCAGTCACTCGGCCTCTTAACCATCGGCGACGTCAAACGCGGCGACATCGGATCGACCAGTGCCGCGTATGCCACCGGGCACCTTTCGGCTTTGGATTTCGAGGATTTGGAGGACGTCGCCACACCCGATTGCATCACCATCAACCCGTACCTAGGCATGGACGCGATCGACCCGTTTTTGCAGGTCTGTCGCGATGAGGGCAAGGGCGTTTTTGTGCTGGTGCGAACCAGCAATCCGGGGTCAAAGGATTTGCAGGACAAGCTGACCGATGACGGGCGGACTTTCAGCGAACTGGTGGCCGACACCCTTCAGCCGATCGCGGCGTCGAAACAACTGATGGGCGATCACGGCTACAGCAATCTGGGTGCGGTCGTGGGTGCGACCCAATCGCACACCATGCAAAGCCTTCGCAGACGCCTGCCCAACAGCTTTTTCCTGCTTCCCGGCTATGGCACGCAAGGCGCAACGGCAGAGATGACCTGCGCCGCATTCGACGCCGACGGACTGGGCGCGATCGTCAGTGCCAGTCGAAGTGTGCTGTATCCAAAATCGCAACCGGACGAAGATTGGCAGGCCGCGATCACCCGGGCGGCCAAGACGATGGCACAGGATGTGCGGTCGGTCATTTCCTGATTTCGGTGTCGCGGACGTTGGAGGGATGGTCATGGATGATTTTTGGAATAAGCGCGTCACCGTCCT
Organism: Phycisphaerae bacterium; assembly: GCA_041740275.1. Classification (GTDB taxonomy): domain Bacteria; phylum Planctomycetota; class Phycisphaerae; order Tepidisphaerales; family Tepidisphaeraceae; genus BPJO01. Next base: position 2,568 of record JBGSMH010000234.1, on the reverse strand, counting down.
GGGCCTCGGTCGCTTCGGCGGTCAGATTGCGGCGGTGAAGTGGCTGTGTCAGCAGGGGGCACATGTTCTGGTCACGGATCGGGATGACGCGGACAAGCTGAAAGATTCGATCAAGCAACTCGACGGGCTGCCGGTTACCTACCGCCTCGGTGCCGATCAACAGCGATTGAGCGACTTCACCGGTACCGACTGGGTCGTGACCTCGCCGGCGGTCAAGCCGAACAGCCCGTTCCTGCAGGCCGCACGAGACAAGGGCGTGCCGATCACCACCGAGATTTGCCTCTTTGCCAAGCGTTGCCCCGGACGCGTGATCGGCGTGACCGGGACCAAGGGAAAATCGACCACCACCGCGCTATTAGGCAAGATGCTGGCGATATCCCATCCCACCTTCGTCGGCGGAAACATTGGGCATTCCCTGCTCTTCGATTTACCGAAGATGAATGCCCAATCACAGGTCGTGCTCGAACTGTCCAGCTACATGCTCCACTACCTCGGCGAGCAAAAATGGTCGCCCAACGTCGCGGTCGTCACCATGCTCGCACAGGATCACGTCGAGTGGCACGGCACAAAAGACGCCTACATCGACGCCAAACGCAATATCACCCGCTTCCAACGGAACGGCGATGTCCTCGTCCGGCGCGACGACCCGGTTTCTCAGTCGTTTTTGACATGCCCCGGCGTGCAGACTCGCGTCTATCCCGACCCGACCGTCCCGCCGTTTGATCTGCTGATTCCTGGCCTACACAATCGGCACAACGCGCAGGCGGCGTATTTGGCATCGGGCGTATCGTTTGACCAAGCCCAGGCCGCCGTGCGCGATTTCAAGGGCTTGGACCATCGGCTGCAATTGGTGCACGAAGCGGGCGGCGTGCGCTTTTTCGACGACTCGATCGCCACCGTCCCCGAGGCCGCGATCATCGCATGCGACGCGTTCGCGCCCGGCACCGTTATCCAGATCATCGGCGGGTCGCCCAAGGAAGTGAACTGGGACGCCATGTGCGCACACCTATCCAAGCGGTGCAAACGCGTGCTGACGATCGGACAAGTCGGCGCGGGGTTGGCATCCAAATGCGCTAACAGTGAGTACGTCCAGACGCTGGAAAACGCGATGGTGCGCGTCCGGGATTTAGCCCACGATGGCGATGTGGTCCTGCTTTCCCCCGGTACCGCCAGCTACGATCAGTTCCCCAACTTTGAGTTTCGCGGCAAACGCTTCGCTGAACTGGCCCGATCCATCGACTGATCACTTGCGGACCAAGTGCAGCAGTACCGCAGAGAGCGCGATCGACCCGATACCGAACGCCGCGATCGGCCCGTAACGCTTGAACATGCCTTGTTCGATCTCGGGCGTGGATTCGGTACTGGCGTGTTCGCCTGATGGCTCGTTCGCAGAGGCCGGTGCGGCACCGTGCGGTTTGTCGTGCGACGGAGTATGGGTTTCAGGAACGGTAAAGGTTTTCTGCTGGTCCGTGTGCGCCGGTGCGTGCGACTTGTCATCGCCCACATGATTGTTAGGCGTCACAGGCGGCTTCTTCCCCGGTGTTGCGGCGAGCAGTTCCGATTCCTTCGGATGCGAACCGATAAACTCCACCGCGCCGCCGTGGATGTCGTAGATCGCGCCGATCAATCGCACCTTTTTCTGTGCCAGCAAGCCGCGTACATCTTCGCTGTTGCGGATCAGGTCTTCCATCGACTGATAGACATTTTGCCGCACCGCCTTGGCAACCAATGGTGCGCCGCTCAGATTCGGATTCGCCTTCTTCGCTTCATTGGCGGCCGGTTGGATGTTATCCAGAAGGGCCGCAAGATTACCGTGCAGCGGGGCGCCTTCGACCACCGCCGTGACCGCGCCGCACTTGGCGTGCCCCATGACGACGATCAACGGCGTGTTCAGATGGCTTACCCCATATTCGATTGTCGCAATCTCATCCGTATCCGACACATTGCCCGCCACGCGAATCACGAACAGATCGCCGATGCCGCTATCGAAGACATACTCTGGCGGGACGCGCGAATCGGCGCACGACAGGATCGTCGCGTAGGGATGCTGGCCGCCTGCGGTGGTTTCGCAGCGGCGGTCTTGTCCCGATCGTGGAAACGTGGATTCACCGGCGACAAACCGCTTGTTGCCCTCGACCAGTTTGGCCACGGCCTCATCCGGTGACGCCGACGGTACCGCCGTCGCGCCATGCGGGTCGGCAGCCAAAACGGGCATACAAAGCAGCAAGTTGATCAGGATCGTGCGCACGAAAGCTCCTCTTGATTGATATCTCATCTCCTGCTTTATCGGATGGTTCGGCGCGCACGTTAGGGATCGAACCGGCATCAAGAGGTTATCGGTCACGCTTCGGGCAGATAGCGGCGTACGATCAGCAGGCTGGTCGTGCATTCGTCGGCCACCCGTTCGGCACGCAGACCCAGCAGGCTCGATTCCAGGCCCCACTCCTCGGCCACCCCGATGATCGTCAGGTCGTGACTGGCCGACTCCGCCAGCACCGCTTCGACCGGCGAATCGCCATCGACGATCTTCACCTGTACCGAGGCTGAAAGGGTCGGGTCGACGAATGT
>JBGSMH010000233.1:0-9744 GCA_041740275.1 Phycisphaerae bacterium | reverse complement strand
AACCGCTATCACGACGACGCGCTATCCGCCACCGACGCAGAGGCAGTGCGGTTGCACCTAGCCGCTTGCCCGGCGTGTGCGGCGCGACTCGCGGAGATGGCGTCGATGAGCGACCTGATCCGCACCGCACCGCTGCCTTTGATGGCGCGCGAGGCGATGAATCGTCTGCACACCCGGATGCTGGCGATGCAGGACCAATCGGTTCGTCGGCTGGCAAGCTGGATGACGCTGGCGGCGTCGGTGGTGCTCGGTGTTTCGCTCTATATCGCGACTAACTCTCAGGCCCAGGCGACGTCAGCCCCGATCAGCAACTGGGAGGCGGCGGCGATCGGTGTGGATGTCTCGCAAACCGCAGATGACGCGACGCCCGCATCGTGGATCATTGCCGATCTGATCCCGGCCGTTGCGCCGGATCGGAGCCTGCCATGACACGCATCATCGTCATCAGCGGTTTCCTGATCGCGTTTGTTGCCGGTGCGATTTCGGGCATCGCATGGACTCACCGCCCGGCGGGCGGGCCCGAAGGCGATCGAAGGTCCCGCGATAGCTGGATCGCTAAAGAACTGTCGCTCACTCCCGATCAGCAGACACAGATGAAAGAAATCTGGTCCGAAATGAGTGGCGGGCACAATGACTCACGCGGAAAACGCGACCAAGTGCGGCGTCAACGCGATGAGGCGATCGCAGCTTTAATCCCAGAGGCAAGTAAAGCCGCGCTCGACGCGATTCATCAGAATTATCGACAACAGACCGACGAGTTAGAGGCCGAGGGTCGCAAGCGTTTTGAAAAAGCCGTGGAAAAGACAAAGAAGATTCTGACCGCCGAACAACTGAAAAAATACGAGGAATTGCTGACGCGGGGACCGGGTCCGGGCCGAGGGCGGGATCGACCCAGCACCAGGCCAACAACACAAAAACAATAATCGCTCGTAACTCGTCCGCGTGGACGAAAAATGAGTGAGTGATCGGGTTGCAAGGAGTATGTCATGAATTGGAAAGCAGTCGTAGCGACTTTGGCGTTAGCGGTCGTACCTACCGTTGGTTTTGCCCAGGACGGCGGACAGCCGCCAGCAGGAGGCGATCGTACGCGTGGCGGTGATCGCAATAATCCGGGTGGTGGGGGTCGAAATATGGACCCCGCCGAGATGCAAAAACGCATGATGGAACGCCTGAAGGAACAACTGGCAGCAACTGACGACGAGTGGAAAGTTCTTGAACCCAAGATCACCAAAGTTCAGACCGCCCAGCGCGATCTGCGTGGCGGTTGGGGCATGGGTCGTGGGGGCAGGCCCGGTGGCGATGCAAATCGCGAACAGCCTGCCGCGACCTCGCCGGTCGAAGCCGCGACCCGCGAACTTCGCACTGCGGTTGAAAAACCCAACGCCAGCAACGAAGAGATCGATCAGAAACTGACCGCTTTGCGTGAAGCCCGCGTCAAGGCACAGGCCAACCTCGATGCCGCTCGGAAGGAACTCAAAGAGGTTCTGACCGCCAAGCAGGAAGCCAACCTGGTCCTGATGGGTACGCTGGAATAATTCCAACGCCACCGATCACCGTTGTCACACGCCAGTTGGTGCGTTAAACCGCACCCACTGGCTTTGGGTCTCTACTCGCTCAGGGATGACATGAGTTTTATCGATCAGGTTCAACAGGACGGATTACTTGATGCCACCAGTGCTGCCAGGGCGCGCGAACTGGTCGCCCAAGGCAAATCGCTTGAAGAATCCATCCTTGCCGCCGACGGGTTGAGCGAAGAATCGCTTCTGAAATATCTCGCCAGCGCGTTTGATCTGCCCTATATCGATCTGGAGAAACAAGCCCCGGACAAATCGTTCCTCGCGGCGTTTCCGCTCCGGGCGCTACTGCATCACAATCTACTGCCGATCTCGGAGGCAAACGGCGTCACGCTGGTCGCCACTTCGCGCGCCAGCGACAGTGCAGGCGTTGATGAGTTGCGGCTGCTAACCGGCCGCAACATCGCGATCGGGCTTGCCCCTGCCAGCGAGATCACCCGTCAGCTCAAAGCCATCGCGGGTGTCGGGGCGGATACGCTTCAATCGCTCGACGCCGAGGCCGGCATTCAGGTGCTCGATACCGATAAGGATGGCGATCTCGATTCCGATTCCGCCGCCCACGACGCGTCGATCATCAAATTCGTCAATCAGATCCTGACCGAAGCGATCGACGCCCGCGCAACCGACGTGCATATCGAACCGTTTGAAGACCAATTGCGTCTGCGCTACCGAATCGACGGCGTTCTGGTCGAAGCCAACGTGCCGGCCAGCGTGCGACGGTTCCATGCCGCGATCGTGTCGCGTATCAAGATCTTGTCCCATCTGGATATCGCCGAAAAACGCCTCCCGCAGGACGGGCGCATCAAACTCAAACTCGGCGGGCAGGAGATCGACGTCCGCGTATCCATCATCCCCATGATTCACGGCGAGGCGGTGGTGTTGCGAATTCTGCACCGGTCCAACGCCTTGCTCGGCACGCAGCACCTGGGCATGGCCACGCGCGACCGCGCGATCTTTGATCAGGTGTTGGAAATGCCGCACGGGATCGTGCTGGTGACTGGCCCGACCGGATCAGGCAAGACCACCACGCTCTATGCCGCGTTGAGTGCGATCAACGGCACCGAACGCAAGATCATCACCATCGAAGACCCGGTCGAATATCAACTTCGTGGCGTGAATCAGATTCAGGTTAACATCCGTGCCGGACTGACATTTGAAGCTGGCTTGCGTGCCGTGCTGCGACACGATCCCGATGTCGTCCTCGTCGGCGAAATTCGTGATCGCGAGACGGCCGAAATCGCGATTCAGGCTTCACTCACCGGGCACCTCGTTTTTAGCACATTGCACACCAACGACGCGCCGGGTGCATCAACCCGTTTGATTGACATGGGCGTTGAGCCGTATCTGGTCGCGTCGTCGCTTGAAGTGGTGATCGCACAGCGGTTGGTGCGAATCATCTGCGAAAAATGTCGTCAAGAGTTGCCCGCCGACGAACACGCCCGCGCCGTGGCGCGATTTGGCGAATTGGTCCCGCCGGTGCTGTATCGTGGGACGGGGTGTCGGGCGTGTCAGAATACGGGTTTCCGAGGTCGCCAGGGCGTCTTTGAGATGATGGCGATCAGCGATGATGTTCGCTCGCTGATTCTTAAGCGTTCGCCGAACCATGAGATTCGCCGCGTCGCAACGCATGAGGGGATGCGCAGCCTGCGTGAAGATGGCTGGCGAATCGTGCGGGAAGGCCGCACGACCATTGATGAACTGATGCAGAATACGAAGGACGAAGAACATCAACTGCGGTTTGCGACCACTGCGGAGGTGGCAGGCTGATGGCGTCGTTTGCGTACACAGCGATTGATCGAAACGGACGACGCGCCACGGGCACGATCGCCGCCGACTCTCGCGCCGCCGCCATTGATCAGGTGGTCGGTCAGGGGTTGTCGCCAGTCGATATTTCCGAGTCTCACGTCGCGGCCACGGTGCGGGCGTCGGTTCGCGCCGGCGGAGGTCGGATATCGCAGCGGGCGGTCGAATCGTTCACGCGGGAACTGTCCAATCTGCTGGCCGCGGGTTTGTCGATCTCGCGGGCACTGGCATTGCTGAAGCGTGAAGCCTCCACTCCCGCAGCCAAGCAAACCTGGACCAAAATCCACGACGACGTGGTCGGCGGCCAATCACTGGCCGATACGCTCATGCAGTTTCCCAAGACATTTTCCACAGTCTACGTCGCGATGGTTCGCGCCGGAGAGACCGGCGGGTTTTTGCACGTTGTTCTCCAGCAAATCGCCGACTTCCGACAGCGCGAAGCCGACCTTAAATCCCGCGTCAAATCGGCGTTGATCTATCCAGTCGCCCTGGCACTGGTTGCCACCGGCGTGATGATCTTTCTGCTCACCTTCTTCATCCCCCGGTTCAGCAGTATCTTCGCACAGTTTGGCGAAAACTTGCCGATGCTGACGCGCGTGGTCGTGGCGATCAGCGGGTGGTTGCTTGTCTATGGACCGTTCCTGGCGATCGGTTTGGTCGTCGGGGCCGTTTTCCTCAGACGATGGGCCGTCACCGATGCCGGGCGACGCGTGCTGGAGCGATTGCTGCTGGCCACCCCCATGCTCGGGATGGTGATGGCGCGATTCGCGCTGGTGCGATTCTCTCGAATGCTCGGAACACTGATCGGGGCCGGCGTCCCGCTGGTGTCGGCACTGAGGACCGCCCGCGACGCGATCGGCAATCAGACACTCGCCGACACTGTGACCCACGCCATTGAGCAGGTGCAACGCGGCACGGCACTCAGCAAAGCGCTATCGAACAACCCGCAACTATTCCCCGCGACCGTGATCGAGATGATCTCCGTCGCCGAAGAGACTGGCCGGGTCGATCAGGAACTGATCCGTATGTCACAGACTTTTGAAATGGAACTGGACCGCAATCTGCGCGTCCTGGTCGCACTCGCCGAACCGCTGCTGCTGCTGGTGATGGCGTCGCTGATCGGGACCGTGGTGGTCAGTATGCTGCTGCCGATCTTTACGTTGCAGGACATGATTAACTAGGCTGAAATCTGAGATCTGTAATTTGGAATTTGAAGTTTATCTACTGAGGAAAGTATGAAACGACACCGAACCCGACAATCCGCATTTACACTGATCGAACTGCTTTTGGTTTTAGTGATTCTGGGCGTGCTGGCTGCGTTGGTGGTGCCAAAGATCACCGGCCGGTCACAGCAGGCGCGCGAGGTCGCCGCCAAGACCGACATCAGCACGATCGCCAACGCGATCAATCGTTTCGAGATCGATACTGGCCGACTCCCCAGCACTGAAGAAGGCGTTAATGCGCTCCTGGCAACGCCCGCAGGCCTGGCCGGTTGGCGCGGGCCTTACTTTGAGCGTGGCATGCCCAAAGACCCTTGGAACAACGACTATCTCTATCGCCAACCCGGTCAACGCAATCCGACGGGCTTTGATCTGTCGTCTGCGGGGGCCGACGGGCGCGAAGGCACGGATGACGATATCGGCAACTGGACCAAGTAATGCCGCACCGCAGGCGCGACAATTTCGGCTTCACACTCATCGAGTTGGTGGTGGTCCTGACCATCATCACCATCGCGCTGGGGATGGCCGCGCCGTCGCTGCGGGGTTGGAGCGATGGGGCCAAACTGCGTGACGCGACGGATCAGTTCATCGCCACGACGCAATATGCCCGCAATCAGGCGGTTCTGAGCGCCAGCGAACACCGCATCACAATCGATTCTTCGAGCACCGCTTACGCGCTGGAGCGGCAATCCGGTACGACCAGCGAAGCCCTGGCAGGCGACTGGGGACAACCGGCAGAGCTGCCCGTTCATTTTTCCATCCAAATCATCAGCGGCGGGGAGAATGGAGCGATTGTCTTCTATCCTGACGCTCGATCGGCTCCCGCCGTCGTGCGCATTACCTCGGCGCGGGGTGAAATTATCGATATCGCCTCGGCGTTCCCGGCAGCACCGTTTGCCAGGCTGGAGGCGACACCATGACCTCCCGACGCGCATTCACATTACCCGAGGTGCTGGCGACACTGGTTCTGGTGGGCGTAATCCTGCCGGTCGCGATGCGTGGGATCACCGTCGCGATGCAATCCAGCGGCAACGCCCGACGCATGGCCGAGGCATCCGAACTGGCGAGCATGAAACTGACCGACCTCGCTCTCACCGCCGATCGGTCGCGTTTCACGGCATCGGGGGCGTTTGACGCCGAGTGGTCCGATTACCGTTTTGACAGCAGCTATACCACCGGTCAGTTCGGCGAATATGTCCTGACCGTCAACGTCTATTGGGCCGAGCGAAGTGTCGAGCGGTCGGTTTCCATCAGCACGATCGTCTTTGTCGCGGGTAACACCGTCACGGGTTCGGAGGCGACCTCATGAATCGCCGCTGCCGCGCATTTACGCTCCTGGAGTTGATCCTATCGATGGCGATCGCCGCGATGATGGCGATGGCGATTTATTCAGCGATGTCTGCGGCGTTCAAAGCCCGCACCTCCGCCCAGGCCCAAATGCGCGACATCCGTCCCGCCAGCATTGCATTGAACCTGTTTGAACAGGATTTACAGTCGATCCTGCCCCCCAACGGCACGCTCGCTGGGCCGATGGTCGGATACGCGATGGGTAGTGATGGTCGTGAGGCCGACTCGCTGGAGTTCTATTGCATCGGACGCGACCGTAATGATACCTCGGCGATGTCTGAGGGTTTCAGGCGCGTGCGATGGGTGCTTAGGACCGACACCACGCCTCACCAGCTTGTCCGGCAAGTGACCCGCAATTTGCTTGCGCCAAGCGCTCAGGAGGCGGTTCAGGAAGTGATCGCAACGGATCTGATCGGTTTTTCGGTGCGGTTCTTCGACGGGCAGACGTGGTTTGATGAGTGGGACTCGACATTGCAAAACGAAGCGTTGCCCGTCGCACTTGAAGTGATCGTCCGCAAGACCGCCGAGCGGAATGCGGACGGCCAGACCTATTCGCTGACGCGGCTGGTGCGACTGCCTGCCGCCGTTCCCCAAGTTGACGCGTCTGCCGCAGAGGAAGAGGAGGAATGATCATGAACATTCCACCTAAGCAAACGTCCCGCCGTGGCAGCATCCTGATTGTGGCGATGGTCGTGTTATTCGCGTTGGCCGGGCTGGTGCTGGCGCTCAACCACGGGTCGCGCGTCGATTCGGCGCTATCGTCCAACACGCACGCCAGCCGCCAAGTCGATGCCATCGAACGCGGTGCCGAACAGTATGTTCTGGCGATCCTGTCCACCCAGCGCGACAGCCTCGATTCGCTGGTCGAAGCCGATTTCACTCAGGTCCCTGTTGGCGACGGATTTTTCTGGATCGTTCGCCCGAACTATGACGACGAATCGCTGCCCACATGGGGCCTGTTGGACGAGGCGTCCAAGGTCCACCTCAACACCGCCACCGCCGCTGCGATGGTCGCGATCCCTGGCATGACCGACGCCCTGGCGGCGGCGATCGTGGACTGGCGAGACGAGGATGACGCAATCACCGCCAACGGTGCTGAAAGCGGGACGTATCTGTCCAAAACCGACGGCTACCGCGCCAAGAACGACAACTTCGAATCGGTCGAAGAGATGCTGCTGATCGAAGGCATGACGCGAGAACTACTGTACGGGCCGCCTGAAATCGGGACCACGGTCGTGACCGAATATTACCAGGCCCACGGGCTGGCCGACTTCTTCACCGCGTGGTCGCGCATGCCCAACACCGCTGCCGACGGATCGGCGCGGGTGAACATCAACACGCAGCGGACGCAATTGCGTCAGGTGCTGACCGCGCGAATCAGCGAAGCCCGCGCGACAGAGATTCTCAATCGTGTCGGAACCCAACCGGCGCTGGATTTGTTCGATTTTGCAGCAAAGGGCGGCGTAACGTTTGATGAACTGAAACTGATTGAAGATTACGTTACTTCCAGTACGAGCCGTGGCCCGGTGCGTGGCCGAATCAATGTGAATGTCGCGCCCCGAGAAGTGCTGCTGACATTGGGATTGGGCGAAAGCGACGTCGATTCGATACTGGCCAGGCGAAGTGCCGAGGTGCAGGCCAACCCGACCTCTACCGCGTGGGTGTATGACCTGCTCAAGGAAAAGAGCGCCGGCATCGCCAACTTGATTTCCGGATCGGGTCGCCATTACTCGGCCGACATTGTCGCGGTGGATCGAACCGGACGGGCGTTTAAGCGGGTGCAGATCGTCGTCGATACCGTCCCGACCACGCCGCAAATCGTGTATCGACGGGATATCTCTGATCGTGGTGTGCCGGATGTCGTCAAAGCATTCATGAACCCGGCGGGAGCAAATTGATGCGAATCGGTAAATCGACGATTCTCGCGCTGGCGATGGATGACCGGCAGATCGTGTGCGCACTGGTCGAGGCCAAAGGTGCCGTGCGGTCGGTCAAACGCGTGACGCGGTTTGTCAGCAGCGAGCCGATCCTGGATCGGCCCGAAGCAAACGGCCAGTTGCTGCGGGCGTTTCTGGATGATCATCAGATTCACGACCGCGATGGGATCGTCGGTGTGCCCGCCCGATGGGTGATCGGGCAGGAAAAAGACTTGCCGCCAGCGGACATGGCGTCGGCGACCGCGATGCTGCGGTTGCACGCCGAGCGAATGTCCACCGCTGACGCCGGGACGCTGGTTGTGGATGTCGCAGGTGAGATCGCGACCGGCGGGGCTAAAGTGCTGCTGGTGGGCATGTTACGTCCGCAACTGGACAAGATCGCCAAGCTGTTTGAGTCGGCGAAACTGATCGTAAGAGCAATCTGCCCGACCAGTTTGGCGTTCTCCTCCTTGATCGAGTCCGATCACGTCCTGCTCGCCACCAGTGCCGGGGCGTCGGAGATGGTGCATTGGACCGCCGGCGCGGCGCGATTGCTGCGACCGATGAGCGCGACCGAGCCGCAGCAGGTGGGCGTCGAACTTAACCGCATGATCGCGATGCGCGGGCTCGGAGGATCTGTACGGGCGTGCGGCGTGCCAAATGTCCATCAGGCGATGGGCGTGAACGCGCGTTCGGTCTCAACGACAGACTTAAGCGCCCATCTCGACCCGGCGGCGCTCAATGGAGACGCCGGAGCGTTGACCGATTCGGATTATCTGCCTGCGGTCGCACTGGCGATCGTGGGGACAAACGTAGATCGATTGCCGGTCAACTTTATCGACAGTCGTCTGGCCCCCGAGCGACAGCACCGCTTCGGCCGCCCGGTGATTCTGGCGGCGGGTGCGGTGCTGGCAGTGATCGTGGGTCTGATCGTTTTGTGGATGACCGTCCAATCGCGAGAGCAGGAAGAAGCGGCGTTGTTTGCCCAGTTGGAGTCGATGAAGAAGGACATCACTTCCGCTGAGACGCGGCTGGACCGCTTCCGCTTCGGGCGCGGCTTTTTTGAGCATCGAACCGGCTACATGGATTGCCTGCGGCAGTTGACGCTGGCGTTCAACTATGACGAGCCGATCTGGGCCACCAGCATTACACTCCGCGACCGTGGCGACGGCACGCTGGCGGGCAAAAGCACAGAACAACGTCTGGTGCTCGCGCTACGCGATCGGCTGATGAACGATGTGTCGTTTGCCAATGTGCAGTTGCTCGACATGCGCGAATCGACCGGCCGGGGCGGGGAAATCACCTACTCGATCAACTTCATCTACAAGCCCAGCGAGGTGCGAAAATGACGCTCTCCAAACGTGAACGCATCGCTGCACTGATGGCCGGGCTGACGATCGGGGCGCTATTGCTCGATCAGGTCATGCTCACGCCCTGGTTTGACCGCTTGAACAAAGCCAATGACATGATCGCGACCCATCAGTCAAAACTGCTGGAAGCCAACAATCTGTTTACCAGCGATACCACCGCCCAACGGCGTTGGAAGGAGATGACTGGCGACAGTCTGAAGTCTGACGCATCGGCGGCGGAGGGGCAGTTGCTGGATCGCGTGCGTGAAGCGGCACAACAGGCTGGATTATCGCTGCAATCGCTCAAACCCGAGCGATCCGAGCGAGTCAGCGGGTTCTATCGCATCACGCTTCGCGTCACCGCCAATGGGTCAATGTCGCGGATGTCGCGGTTTTTGGAGTCGCTGCAACGATCGAAAATCCCGCTGCGACTGACGGATGTGCAGATCAACGCCCGCAAAGAGGGGACGGATGATTTGTCGCTGCAAATGGGGGTTTCGACGATATTCGATCCGCCGCCTGTGCCGGGGGCGCG